>NZ_JBJPHS010000004.1:0-154047 GCF_052939495.1 Phormidesmis sp. 146-12
CGACCCCTTGCGGGTAACTCGAAGCGACCCCTTGCGGGTAACTCGAAGAGATCGCTTTATCTAGTTTCTATCCAACCATTGACGATCGTAAGCGCGATCGACAGCAAGATCAAAACCCACAGGATAAAGCCTGGAATAAAGGTAAGCAGCCCAATTCCTCTGAGCAGCCACACGATCGCCGTTAGCCCCAAGACAACTAAGTACACAACGGCTCTCGAATTCGTCGATCGACTCATAGCAGGTTCCTCAACAGCATTAAAACATTTAGATCAGCAATTTAGATCAGCAATTGGCTTTACTGTTTTGCTTGCAAATTCTCAGACCAAATTCTCAAAACCAACCTCTCAAACCTGAGACAGAATATCCCGGATTTTTGTCAGTCAATAATGCGAAATTGACGGGAAGATTAAGAGTATACAAACTTGTGAGCGTGTGATGGTGAAAGCAACTCGATCGTCATACACTCTAGCTTAGACTGCTGGAACGGATGAGGAGTGAAATCAAAATGGCTGCTTCTATCGAACCCAACGCGATCAATTTCAGTGTTGCCAATCAATCTAGGGGACAGATCGATCGGATAGCCCTTCTACAAGGCGAAGTTTTGCTGACCACACGCGCTTATTCTGCTTGGGGTGGGGCGGTCACTGCTCGACTATACCTGCCTTTGACTCCAGATCAAGTCTGGCAACAGCTTACCGATTATCCTCGCTGGACACAATATTTTCCTGATGTTACCCACAGTCAGGTGTTGCACTCAGGAATTAACGCTTCAAACAGTGCAAAGCGGCAGGTCAAACGGCTCTATCAAAGTGCCAGCAAAGCTTTTTTGGTCTTTAGTGCACAAGTTGAAATCTATCTCAAAGTTTTAGAAACTCACCATCAGCGAGTTCAGTTTTATCTAGAATCGGGCAGCTTTAGTGACTTTTTTGCCGACCTCAGCCTCGAAGCCTACGAAAACGGCACTGTTTTAACCTACTCCGTTCAGGCAACTCCGACGATTCCTGTCCCTGGACTCTTGATCGAGCAAGCCATCCGCTTGGATCTGCCAACCAATCTGAGACAAATGCGCCGAGTCATGTGCGCCTGAAAAGCTGCGAGACCGGGTGCGTCAGGCAAATTATCCCGCTTCACACCCGTTGAATTCACAGCATCAAACCGCTTCGCCAAACACTTGATTGAAGACTTTCTCAACTTTGTAGCCAGAATCGATCGATTCCATCGGGTCTTTTCTCAAACGGTGCCGGAGACACAGGGTGGCGACGCGACGAATATCATTAACGGTGACTTCGGTACGACCTTCAAAGGCAGCGATCGCTTTAGCAGCCCGGTTTGTGACAATATCGCCGCGCAGTCCGTCTACATCTAACTCTGAGCAAACCTGAGAAATCTTGACGCGCAGATCATATTCAATGGCAATCTTCTTCAGCCGTTCTTGAGCATTGACCAACTTTTGCTGAAGGGCATCCTGTTCGGTTTGATATTTCTCCAAAAAGGATTGGGGGTCTTGATCAAACTCGGTGCGCTGTTCGACAATTTGAACTCTCAAAGCAGGTTCTTTAACGGTGCGAATCTCGGCGTGCATCCCAAAGCGATCGAGCAGTTGGGGACGCAGTTCTCCTTCTTCAGGATTGCCAGAGCCGACTAAGACAAATCGAGCCGGGTGCCGAATGGAAATGCCTTCTCGCTCAACCGTATTCCAGCCAGAAGCGGCAGAATCGAGCAGCACATCGACTAAGTGATCATCCAAAAGATTGACTTCATCGACGTAGAGAATACCGCGATTGGCCTTGGCGAGTAACCCCGGCTCAAAGGCTTTTACCCCTTCAGATAGGGCTTTCTCAATGTCGATCGTTCCACAAACGCGATCTTCGGTTGCCCCCAGCGGCAGATCGACCATGATCACTTTTTTCTGAGCGACGGGCACGTCTTCACCCTGCTCGATCAGTTGCCGCACCGCATCCGCCATCATTTCAGGATCGCTGGGATGGCTGTTAAACGGATCGTCCGCAACCACTTCGATCTCTGGCAACAGGTCAGCCAACGCCCGAATCGTCGTGGATTTGCCCGTGCCGCGATCGCCCATGATCATCACCCCACCAATTTTGGGATCGATCACATTGAGCAGGAGGGCCAGTTTCATTTCTTCTTGACCGACGATCGCGGTAAAAGGAAAGACGGCACGACGGCGAGGAAAGGGCGCGAGGGCAGACCGCCCGTTTTGGGAAGTAGCTTCTGTCGTAAAGGTCACGAGATTACCTACGAAATTAAAGAAATTTTAATCAGCGTATCCAATTGTGACATATCACCGGGGGCTAAAATCTTTGACCTTGAACGGTTCTACCAAGTAACCCTGGAAGTTGAAGAGTGAACAACCGACTTCACGCTATGATAAAGCACCGGATTTTAGCTGGCCCACGCCATGAGCAACGAACGATTAGAAGTCATTGATGCCCGCCTCGAAAACCTCACCGCCGTTAGCATTCGCACCGCAAACAGCCTCGAAGCCTCTGCCTACCAGATTGGGCTGATGGCTGAAGGCATTACTGCTGTGAGACAGAATATTTCTGAGATACGTCAGGAAATGGCAGAAATGCGCGTCTGGATGGCTGAGTTTCGAGAGAGTTTGAGAGATCTCAGGATAACCGTTGACCGAATCATTGAAGCGACTGACCGAATCATTGAAGCGACTGACCGAATCGCTGCGACGGCCGAGCAACAAGCTGCAACGGCCGAGCGACAAGAACAGAATATTTCTCGACTGGTGGCGATCGTTGAGCGTCAGGCACAGATGATGGGAGACTTGTTGCCAAGAACGTTATAGAAGGGGCAAAGCCGATCTCTTCGAGTTACCCGCAAGGGGTCGCTTCGAGTTACCCGCAAGGGGTCGTTTCGAGTTACCCGCAAGGGGTCGCGTGATTCTAAAATGCCCATAGGTGATCAACAACGGATTTCAACGATGGCTAATCCAATTCCAGTCGTGGTGAATGGTGCAACGGGCAAGATGGGGCGCGAAATCGTGAAGGCGGTGTCTCAAGCAAGCGACATGACGCTAATCGGAGCCTTATCCAGAAACCCTGACCTTGTGGGGCAAGACATTGGTGAAGTGATTGGCTGCGGAGCCTTAGAGGTGCCGATTCTCAATGAGTACGAATCGACGATGGCCATGCTGTCTCAAGAGCGCGAATTGGGCGTGGTTGTGGATGTGACTCACCCGGATGTAGTGTATGGCAACGTGCGATCGGCGATCGCTTACGGAGTGCGCCCCGTCGTTGGCACCACAGGGTTAACGGCTCAACAGATTCAAGACCTGGCAGAATTTGCCGACAAAGCCAGTACCGGATGCCTGATCGTACCCAACTTCTCGATCGGCATGGTTCTGCTTCAGCAGGCGGCTGTGCAAGCGTCTCAGTACTTTGACCACGTTGAAATCATTGAATTGCACCACAACCAAAAAGCTGACGCACCAAGTGGCACAGCCGTCCAAACGGCCCAAATGCTGGCTGAGATGGGCAAAACCTACAATGCTCCGATAGTGGACGAGACCGAAAAAATTACTGGAGCGAGAGGGGCCCAGGCTGATGAAGGGATTCGGATTCACAGTATTCGTCTACCCGGCTTGATCGCCCATCAAGAGGTCATTTTTGGGGCACCCGGTCAAATCTACACCTTGCGCCACGACACGAGCGATCGCGCTTGCTATATGCCCGGTGTCCTCCTCTCGATTCGCAAAGTGTTGCCGCTCAAGACATTAGTGTACGGTCTAGAAAAAATCCTGTAGCTCTCGATTAGCCTTTCATACAGGACATTTCATTCCACCTCACGCCTCACGCCTCACGCCTCACGCCTCACGCCTCATCAAGCCAAGATGAAGTTCTAAGTCACTTTCTCTGTAAAACCACGCAATAGGGTAATATCTCAGCAGAATTTAACCCAACGCTGCAATATAGCAAGATCTCCTCCTGGTTGACTGACAAAACTCCTGAAGCCCCCGTTTTTTGTAGGTTGGTGTTGAGCAACGCGAAGCCCAGCAGTCGCCTCTCTCACGTTGGGTTTCACCGAGTTCAACTCAACCTACTGGAAAAGATCTGTCAGTCAATCAGAGTTACAAGTTCAAAGACGTTTCCTAAATTCCTCCTAGGTGAAGAACCTTGAACCGGAAATCTGGTCTGAAAGTTTCTCAGAATTGGCAGCTTGGGAGGCAGACGCTTGACACCGAAGCAAAAAAGCTTTGTTGAACTGACGGCAGCTTTAGGTAGCTTCAAACCTTACGATATCCGCGATGAAATTGGCTGATCCGGAAAAGCGATCGACCGTTTATTTGATCAAAATAGAGACACTTGAGAACATATTGCTTTGGTTAAACCGTCTCAAAAATAAGCGCGAATTGGGTTAAATTTGTCATTCTAGATATCAGTCGGTTTGCTTCTCAGACCAATGTTAATGATCAAATCTCTCGCCTGATCGAGTTTCACTACCCAATATTCGATTTTCCGGATTCCCATCCGAGGTGAGTGCAAGAAGTCATTACAACGATTAGCTGTTTGAGATTTAAAGCTGGCAGGCGGTCAGTCCTGACAAGCGGTCAGTTTTTATATCACACCTTAATGATTGGGCGACGGTCTTACGTCCAACCAGCCTTTTAACAATCTGTAAGTGATAGTTCACAGCGCGATCGGACTGATTCTAACTTCAGTTTGATTGACCGTTGAAATTGTGATTTTAATCAATACCGACTTAGCGCTACCCAATTCTAAATCGGGTTGATTTTGCGACTCCAATTCTCTGTGTTTTGTTGCACAGAAAGAACGTCGTCTCAATTTTTTTGAATCACTTACTTTGTGAATCAATCATCAGGTGCCTACTCAGATACACCCTTAATTTTTAACCTCAAAAAGCCCCATGATCAGCAATTCATTCACTCAAAAATCGATCGTTCAAGCCCTTTTGATGACGGCGGCCGTTGCCGGATCTGCTCTAGTCATCTCTCCTGCTCAAGCTGCGGTGATTCGTCAAGGCGACCTACCCAGCGATGGCGTGACCAACGTCAAAGACTTTGGATTTGCAAAGGTGACCTCCAGCCCCAGACCCTTTGAGCGCAAAACCGTCGGCGGTGTGACGGGCATTGGTGTACAAGGCGGAAATGTCGGCGGAGAAATCGACAGAAAAGATAACGAAGCCATCACGGTTGACTTTCTCAAAGCAGAAACGATCGGCTCCTTTGACCTGGCATTCTTGTACGACACAGGTGTTTTCAGCGACTTTGCAGGAGAGATTGCCGCAGTGACAGCTAATGGCATTCAAACGGGTAAGCTGACTGTCGTGGACGCAACCAATGCTTTGTGGAGTCTTGGCGGCATTGTCACGACCCTCTCAACTGCGGGATCTCAAGCGGGAGGCGGTGCTTGGCGGATCGCAAATCCCTTTGGCAACGCCGCAGTCAGCCAGCTTAAATTTGCGGCTTTCCCCAACGGAGGATCAGGTGGCGCAGATTCTGACTATGCGTTTGTACAGTTAGAAACCGTCCCCGAACCCACCACGATTTTGGGACTGTTGGCAGTCGGTGCCTTGGGTGTAGGGTCGCTCAAAAAGCGTAAACTGGCCAAGGAAACTGGGCTTTAGACATTAGACTTTAGACCGGAGATTTTAGACTGGGAAGCATTTTGAGTCTCTGGTCTTTAGTCTCTGGCCTTTAGTCTCCGCCTGGGTGTTAGCCACCCGCGATCGCGGGAATGATGCTCACTTCGTCGCCATCTTTGAGCGGTGTGTTGACTCCTTCTAGAAATCGGATGTCTTCACTGTTGACGTAAAAATTGACAAATCGGCGTAGCTGCCCTTGTTCATCGCAGATTCGAGCTTTGATACCGGGGCAGCTTTTTTCGAGCGACTCTAACAACTCGACAATGCTGGTGCCGTCACAGTCGATCGTGGGCTGGTCGTTGGTAAGTTTCTGAAGCGGGGTGGGAATAAGGACTTTAACAGACATGGTGGGAGGGATGAGGGATGAGGGATGAAAAAATGATCAGAGCATTCAGGAACGATCGCTGAATCTCTTTTCTGTCGTTCATTCTTACACTAGGACTTGCTGCCATTCGAGGCGATCGAGGGTTTTCGATCGTTCTAGGGCGCGCTCAAAGCTGTCGAGTTTGGGTTCGATAGTGAGAGGTTCGCCGATGTAGCCTTGGACGGCTTCTTGAGTTTTGAGTCCGTTGCCTGTGATGTAGACGACGGTGGTTTCGTCAGGGTCAATTTTACCTGCTTCAACGAGCTTTTTCAAAGTTGCAACGGTGGTGCCGCCTGCGGTTTCGGTGAAGATGCCTTCGGTTTCGGCCAGCAGTTTGATTGCATCAATGATTTCTGCGTCGGTGACTGATTCAATGTTGCCGTTGGTTTTACGCGCCAGATCGACTGCATAAACGCCATCTGCGGGGTTGCCGATCGCCAGCGATTTTGCCACAGTATTCGGCTTGACGGGAGAGATAAAGTCACGACCTTCTTTAAAGGCTTGAGCGATCGGAGAGCAACCTTCTGCCTGGGCCCCACTAAACCGAACGTGCTTATCTTCGACTAAACCGACTTCAACAAACTCTCTAAACCCTTTATAGATCTTGGTAAACAGCGAACCAGAAGCCAGCGGAGCGACCACATGATCCGGAAGTTGCCACCCTAGCTGCTCGATCACTTCGTAGCCCAGCGTTTTAGAGCCTTCTGAATAGTAAGGGCGCAGATTGATATTCACAAAGCCCCAGCCGTGGGTGTTAGCCACTTCAGAACATAGACGATTCACCTGATCGTAGTTGCCATGCACTGACATAACGGTCGGGCCATAAATCAGCGTCCCCAAGACTTTGCCCGCTTCGAGATCAGACGGGATAAACACACAGCACTCTAGACCTGCATGGGCGGCGATCGCCGCCGTCGAGTTAGCCAAATTACCCGTACTGGCACAAGACACAGTGGTAAAGCCCAATTCACGCGCACGAGTCAAGGCGACCGATACCACGCGATCTTTGAAGCTGAGGGTTGGCATATTCACTGCATCGTTTTTGATGTACAGCTTTTTGAGTCCCAGTCGTCGTGCCAGTCGGTTTGCTTGAATGAGGGGAGTCATGCCTGTGCCGACATCGATCGGGTTGTCGGTGGCGACGGGCAAAAACGGACGATAGCGCCAAATCGAGTGTGGGCCGGCTTGAATGGTTTCGCGAGTGACGGTGCGCCGCAAAAAGTCGTAGTCATACTTGACCTCCAGCGGCCCGAAGCACATTTCGCAAACGTGACTGGCTTTCAGTTCGTATTCTTCACCACATTCTTTACACTTCAAAGCGCGAAAGGCGGCGGTTGTAGATTGCGTTTTCAGTTCGGTCGCCTGGGGCATGACTTAAAACTCCCTTGGTGCAAGCGTTTTGCTATTTCATGGTTGAATCTCGACTGATACTATCACGGCAAAAATAACCCGTCAAACATACCCGACCATTTTTATCGGGATTAAGATTGTCTGCTTTCATCCCCCACTTACAGGTGGAATCAACACCACTTCATCTCCGGCTTGCAGGGTGGTTTGGGGTTCGACAAATTGGAGGTTGACACCGAATCGAGTGAGGTTGCGCCATTCAGCGAGTTGGGGACGATCGTTAATCAATCGATCGCGCACCATTTCCACCGTTGCCCCGATCGGAAGGTCTAGCGTCAGTTCTGAAACGCCGTAAGCTTCCTGGTAGGCAGCAAATAATTTAACGGTCACGGTAATAGAGTTGGACATAGCAAGTGAGTCAATTTGAGAATGGGAGAGCAAGACAAGCGATCGCGATCCAGTTGTTTGAACAAAAGATTCAATGCATAAAATATTGATAGCTACGATCGATAGTACTGCTACAACGATAAGAGAACTGTCATGACAACCATCACCGCAAAATGGACATTAGACGAATATCACCGCTTGGTTGACACTGGCATTCTGGACGATCGCCACGTTGAGTTACTGAAAGGAGAAATCGTCGAGATGTCGCCCGAAAAAGAACCTCATGCTTATTGCAGCGGTGAAGCAGGCGAGTATCTCATTGGTCTACTTGATGACCGTGCAACCGTTCGGCAAACAAAGCCGATTACACTACCCAATGGTTCTGAACCTGAGCCAGATGTTGCGATCGTGCAGCGCTTGGGGCGCGAATATTTTGATCATCATCCCTATCCAGAAAACATCTTCTGGCTGATCGAATATTCAAACTCCAGTCTAAAAAAAGATTTAGAACTCAAAAGCAATATTTACGCTGAAGTTGGAATTCAAGAATACTGGGTTGTCAATCTCAAAACATTTAAGCTGATCGTGTTCCGAGATCCGCAGGATGGAGAATACGCTTCCAAAATGACATTTTCTACTGGAACCCTTCAGCCTTTGGCGTTTCCTGACATTGCTGTGAGCGTCGATCGCATCGTTAATGGACTTTAAGCCTGACATCCGCTGACGATCGATCACATTAGAACGATAAGAGAATTGTTATGACAACCATCACTGCAAAATGGACGCTGGACGAATATCACCGTTTGGTTGACGCTGGCTTTCTGGACGATCGCCACGTTGAACTACTGAGAGGAGAACTGGTCGAGATGGCACCTGAAGGAAAACCCCATGCTCACCTCAGCACAAATGCAGGCACTTACTTGATTCGACTGTTAGGCGATCGAGCCATGATTCGTCCTGCCAAGCCAATCACCTTGCTTGAAAATGGGTCTGAACCAGAACCCGATTTAGCAATTGTGCAACCGCTCGGACGTGAGTATCTAGACCATCATCCCTATCCAGAAAACATCTTTTGGGTGGTGGAATATTCTTACTCCAGCTTGGATAAGGATCTGGAAATCAAAAGCAAACTCTACGCAGAGGCAGGAATTTTAGAATACTGGGTTGTCAATCTCAAAACATTTAAGCTGATCGTGTTCCGAGATCCGCAGGATGGAGAATACGCTTCCAAAATGACACTTTCTACTGGAACCCTTCAGCCTGTGACGTTTCCTAACATTGCAGTGAGCGTCGATCGCATCATCAACGGCTGACCCTAAAAACCGTAAAATTTCTGCCATGATGTATAAAAATCCTCCTAAGTTGTCATGTCAGAAGAAAAAATTTGGATTATCACCGACTCTGAACCGCTTGTCGATCGCCCTGATGGGGCAAGAGGATGGGGAGAAGAGTTGCAGCAGCGGGTCCAGGTATTTCGCGAAAAGCAGCTTGATGTCGCTGAACTAGAGCGCAAGATGGAAACATTTTTGCAGATGGTTGGGCGGATTTTTAGTCAAGCAGAACAGCAAGCGCAAGCGCAATCAAAAATAAAGCTTGATGAAATTGAACTATCGGTCGAAATCAGTGCGGAGGGCGAGATTAAGCTAGTTGCAGGCGGAAAAGGCTCGATTAAGTTGAAGTTTAAAAGGGTGTCGTAACGCGATCTTTCAGAGCTTGATCCAGCTAGTTACAGCAATCCTTTAAGCGGCAGTCGGTCAAAACGAGAATGGCAAGGAATCAAGCGATCGTCATCGGCATCAATCAGTATGAGTTTCTGCAACCGCTTCGATATGCCAAGCAGGATGCTCTATTGATGCGAGAGTTTTTACTCAAAGAAGCAGGCTTTGACCAGGTTTTCTTTTTCTCAGATGACTCGCCTGCTTGGAAAGGGAAGTCAACTCGTCCTTCGCGATCGAATCTGCTGCGAGTTTTGCGTGAGATTGAGGCTGCTTGTCCGATGCAAGATGGCGACAATTTTTGGTTTTTCTTTAGTGGTCATGGGATGCGCGGCGGTGAGCAAGATTATTTGATGCCGCTGGATGGCGATCCGCATGACATTCAAAACACGGGCATCTCGATCAATCATATTACCGATCGCTTGCGAGGCTGCGGGGCAGATAATGTGGTACTGATGCTGGATGCCTGTCGAGAAGGGGGAAGGAAGGGCGGAAGTTTGGGCGAGCAGACAGCGGAGCGATCGCGGCAAACTGGAATGGTCAGCTTGTTTTCTTGTAGTCCTCATCAATATTCTTACGAGATTGAAGCGATCGCACAAGGGGCGTTTACAAAAGCGTTGTTAGAGGGTTTGGGGCACTGTGCCACGGTGGAGCGATTGAGCCATTATCTAGAGCGGCGAGTCCCTGAGATTCTGCGCGACAACAATCTTCGGGCAAATCAAACGCCTTATACAATTGCCGAACCGATCGCAAAATCTCATCTGGTGTTGATGCCAAAACATGCCACGCTTGCGGATGCTCAACCGTTGAAGATGGATGCTCTTGAGGCGGAAGCGAATGAGGATTACCGATTAGCAGAGCAGTGCTGGATTCGTGTGCTGGTGGTTTCTCCAGGAGATCGGCAGGCGATCGATGCAATCAAGCGGCTCGATCGTAAGTCTCATTTACAATCTGCCGAGCCGCTCTCACCCCAACCCTCTCCCGCAGGAGAAGGCGCAAGAAAGCAAGCTTCTACTTCACGCAACGCCACACCAACTCCTCGCACTGTCCAAACTTTTGAGTTTGATATTGTCAGATCAGTTGTTCTCTGGCCTCTTTGGCAAAAAACTGAGCGAAGATTACGCCTATTTATTGCTGAGAAGTTGGAAGCCGAGTATAAAACTGAAGACTGGATTGCTCAGGTAGAGGCCAATTGTCCCAATCTGAAAGTTGATATCTTTGACCCCTGCCGCCAAAAACAGGAGAATGAAAAGAAGAAATTTGGCGATCGCGCTTCTATTAATTTATTAGACTTTGCTTATCCCTTAGATCTTTACAAAATTATTGCTGCTTATTGGACAGTGTTTCAGCCGGTCTTAAAGCAAGATAAAAAACACTGGGAGCAGCGCTTTTCTCTTCTCATTAAGGTGCGTACTTCAATGGCACACATGCGAGACGAATTGATCGCATCTCACGAGCGGCAGCTTGCAGAAGCTTACTGTGATGAAATTCTTTACTTACTGGATCAGGACAAATAAGTAGATGAACAATCTTTCTTCTTACTTTCTTCTTAAGAGAAAACTGTGAGAGGAGAAAATCCGCTAATCTATAGGAAAATTACTTTTCAAGAATCTCTGAGAAGCGATTGGCCAATCCCCCTCGTATCTAAAAAAGTTATGAGCGAAATAGACCATCCCCTTCAGGCCTATCTCGAAACGCTCTACCTCAAATACAAACTGCTGAATGAAGGCAAGCTGGCTAGCTACATTCCCGAATTGGCGAAGGCCGATCCAGACTGGTTTAGTATTTGTGTGGTCACCGTCGATGGGCGAATTTTTGAAGTCGGAGATGCCGATCACCTCTTCACAATCCAGTTCATCTCGAAGGTGTTTGTCTATGACATGGCCCTGGCAGAACATCTGGCAACCTCATGGCTTCAGTTCTATCGAAAGGAGTGGTATGAAGAATTTGTCCTTTCTGAGAATCTGGAATGCTGTCAAATTTATTACAGTCTGCGTTGATTGGGTTGAGTCGATCGCTGGCGCTCATCTTACCCAACGATCCTGCACTACGTGCCCCTTTAGCAATTTGTTTGGGTGCGATTCCGGGGGCGTTAAGTCGATATTATTTAACCTTATTTTTTAGCCGCTGGCTGGGGGCGGATTTTCCGTTTGGCACCTTTTTTATTAACTTGACGGGTGCTTTGATTATGGGATTTTTTGTCACCTTGACGTTGGAGCGATCGCTCACTTCTCCCGACTTACGCTTTCTAGTCGCTGTCGGCTTTTTGGGGTCTTATACGACCTTTTCGACCTACGCGCTAGACACCTCTGCACTCTGGCAAACCGGACAAAAATCATTGGCACTCTTTTATGGGTTAGGAAGCGCAGTTTTGGGAATTGCCAGTTTGGAATTGGGAAAACTTTTAGCTCGATTTTTCTTTAGAAATCTACCCTAATGGTATCCGTTTTTCTCACCTCGATTTGCGCTCCCATACCCTAGACGCAAGCAGAGGAGTAGAATAAAAACTTATAAAGCCTACAAAAGCAAATTATTGGCAGCGATCGAAAAATTGGTCACGATCAACCCTTCCACAACCCATTAGTTTGCAGCGTCCAAGTCCCCCGTGCTTTCTGATTAATGACTTACTGCCTAAATCCTGATTGTAAGCGTCCCCAGAATGCAGACGGGGCAGAATTTTGTCAAAGTTGCGGAGCCAAACTGATTCCGTTGCTCAGGGGACGCTATCGGGTTTTGCAACCTTTGGGACAGGGCGGCTTTGGCAAAACTTTTTTGGCAGTGGACGAAGATCGGCTGAATACCCGCTGCGTGATCAAGCAATTTTCGCCCCAGCTTAAGGGCACCAAAGCGCTCGAAAAGGCGATCAAACTGTTTGAGCAAGAGGCCGTCCGCCTGCACGAATTGGGCGAGCATCCGCATATCCCCGCACTGCTGGCTTATTTTGAGCAAGACCAGCGCCTTTATCTGGTTCAACAATTTATCGAGGGGCCAACCCTATCTCAAGAACTAAGTCGCCAGGGCCCCTTTAGTGAGCAAAAGATTCGTGAAGTGCTGGTGCGGCTGTTGCCGATTCTCAAATTTGTTCACGATCGCCATGTAATTCACCGTGACATTACGCCGTCGAATATCATTCGCCGCAAGATTGATAATCGGCTGGTGCTGATCGACTTTGGAGTAGCGAAATTGTTGACTGAGGCGACTTCTACTCAACCAGGCACCAAAATTGGCACCGAAGGCTATGCGCCCGTCGAGCAGTTACGCAGCGGTAAAGCCTACCCCGCCAGCGATTTGTACAGCCTGGGAGCAACCTGTCTCTATTTGCTGACTCAAGTCAAGCCCGAAGATCTTTATGATCCGTTGGCGGGACGCTGGCTCTGGCGAGAACGCTTAACCCAACGCGGAGCAGGAATCAGCGATCGCATTGGGCAAATTCTCGACAAAATGCTGAAGGATCTGGTCAACGATCGCTATCAGTCAGCAGATGAAGCCATGCACGATCTGCGGTTTGCGCTCTCGACTCCTGCGGTTGCGTCTCCTCCCAATTCCACGCGGATGGGCAGCGCCTCCAATGTCACCTTACCCCCCACTTCAGGGTTGTCCGAGGTTGAGCAGCCCATTGCGGAAGACGATCAGACGCAGCGACTCCCCACGCCGACCCCTTCTCCGATTTCTCGCCCCTCTTCGCGCACAGCTTCTCGACGCGCTTCGTCTGGGTCGCCCCAAATTCGCAGATGCCTGCATACCTTGAGTGGTCACTCTTCCTGGGTGGTTTCGTTGGCCATTAGTCCAGACGGTCAGACGTTGTTTAGCGGCAGCCTCGACGATCGCATCATGGTTTGGGATGTCGAAACCGGAGAACGACTGGGCACCTTGATGGGGCATGTCAAAGCGATCAATGGTCTGGTGACGAGTCCTGATGGCAAGACGTTGATCAGTTGCAGTGACGACGACACGATTAAACTGTGGCAGTTGCCGATGGGCAGATTGATGCGATCGATTCTCGGTCACAGCCGCGATGTCAACTCGGTGGCGGTGAGTCCCGATGGCAAGTTTTTTGTCAGTGGCAGTGAAGATCGGACGGTTTCTGTCTGGAGGATGACCAATGGTGAATTGCTTCGCAGCTTTACGGGGCTGTCGGGGATGGTGCGATCGGTGGCGGTCAGTCCCAATTCTCAGATTTTGGCCAGTGGAGGACTCGACAATCAGATCAAGTTATGGAATCTCAACTCAGGGCAGCTTGTTCGCACGTTGACGGGGCATCAAAATTCTGTGTTGTCGATCGCCATCAGTCCCAATGGTCAAATTCTCGCCAGCGGCAGTAAAGACAAGACGATTAAGCTGTGGAATCCGAATACAGGGGATGTGGTGCGTACTTTGTCAGGACACATTGATATCGTCAATACGATCGCGATTACGCCAGACGGCAAAACCTTAGTCAGCGGCAGCAATGACAAAACCATTAAGCTGTGGAATCTGACGACCGGAGATCTGATCGGGACATTGACGGAGCATACCAATTCGGTCAACGTGGTGGCGATCGGGGTAGATGGACGGCTTTTGGCTAGTGGGAGTTCTGACAATACGATCAAGGTCTGGCAGCTATAAAAGAAGCTAAAAAGATTAGACGTTGGGGTGAGGAAAATTAGCCGCGATCGCGATTATTCTGAGCAATATTGTCTTTGTTATTGAACCCGATGGACGCTGCTAAAAGTCCCGGCATGGATTATCTTTATCGCAAAGCTGAATCTGTGAGATGGCACCGACAGCAGAGTAATCAGCAAATATTGCGATCGCGGTTGGGCTTTAACGAAGTGGCATCGTCTCGTCCTAAAGCCTGCCAGGGTTGTGCAAATTATCACGGGGTGGCGTATGGGTACGATCGGACAACTCGCGCCTCGCTTGTGTGCGGCTTTCACCCCTATGGCTGGCTAACGGACGACTCCTGCCCCGACTGGGAGAAGCTTTGAGCTTGGAGATTAAGCGTTTAGAACTGTGGTGAAAACTGTCCGCTTTGGGCTTCTCTCTACTTAGATAATTAAATTTGCATAATATTGACTTCTCAGAGAGACAACTTAGGGTAACTGTAGGGTTTGTTACCTACTTTCTCTGAAGGAATTTAAGCCATGCGTCTGAGAACAGCCCCGTTGACGGTGGGAGTGATGATCGCCGTTCTATCTACAAATTGGAGTGCGATCGCTCAAACGATCGTTTCGATACCGTCTGTGATTGAAGCGCTTACCCCAACCAGTGATCAATCGTCGCCCGACATCAAGATCGTCTCGCCTCAACCTGGAACGACCGTCAACTCAACTGAGGTCACGCTGCAACTGAGCGCCAAACGATTTACTCCTGGCAAAGTCCGGCGACCGGGTTGGGGCTACATTTCAAAGTGATTGTGGATAATAACTCACCGATCGACTACTTTGACCCCAGCAAACCATTGAAGCTGAATCTCAGTCCTGGTACTCACACGATTCGTGTTGTCTCGGCTCGTCCGTGGAACCAAAGCTACCGAAACCGAGGCTCTCAGGCGCATGTGACCTTTAATGTGCAGCAGTCAGACGGCAAAAATATTGCAGACTACAATCAGCCTGTGGGATTGATTACGGTCGTTTCTCCGGTGAGCGGCACCTATGGCGCGGAGCCAATTTTGTTGGATTATCTCGTCGATGGTGTCAACCTGGGTAGAACGGCCTCAGTGCGCTATACATTGAATGGTCGAAGTGTGAAGACGACCGATCGTTTTCCGCTTTATCTCACGGGGTTGCAACCTGGACAGAATAGGCTCGTTGTTGAACTGCTGGGAGCCTCTGGGCAGGTTCGTCCCAATGCTGGCTTTAACCGAGTCGAACGTACTATCTTTTATCAACCCGGCGGACAGGACAGCCTTTCTAAACTGGTCAGAGGCGAACTCAAGCCCAAAGACCTGAAGGGTGCAGTTGGCCCTAATCCATTTACCTTTGACGCTCAGGGCACCCCAAGACCCTTGAAGTAATGTGAATGCGATCGGGGTTTTCGCGTCGTAATTCAGTACCTTTGTCCTCCAACTCTGAGGAACTTTTAGATAAGATTTCTCTGAAGCCTTAAGCTAGAAGCGATCGGAGAACTCGACGAAATCTTTAGCTACATCAATGCGGTCATGGCTACTAGAGCAAATGAGCATTCCTAAACTATGAGATCGTTCGGCAATGTGCCCAATTTCAATGCGAGTATTGTCTACTATCCCGAACTTCTCAGTTCTGCGCCGTCGATCGATCACCTTCAGCCTCAATCTCTTGGCGGCAGTGATGAGACGTTCCGGTGCAGCGCGATTGTTAGACGGTATATCAGGTGATCAAACTCAACTCATCCAGAATCACGGCTCCCCTCAAGCCTGTCTTGAGACCGTTCCACTTGGTTGCGTAAGAGAGCGATAGACAGCACCACGACCCATAGCATGTAGGCGAAGATGTTAATCCGCTCCCAAACTCCCATCCACGGCGTGGGTAGGTTTGCCTCAAGTCGGGAACCATCCAAACCTGCCAAAACGCCAAACACGACGAATATCAGGATTGTCGCGATCGAATAGAGGCGGAACCACTTGCCGAATGCAATAGCCGCGCATCCCAGGGCAAGCAGCATGAAGAGAAGACCTACACCCGTGAGAGTTGCGTGCATGGTATCCGTCAGCGTTCCCTCGACCCCACGCAGATGCATCGGGAAAAGTAGAGTCGCCACCAAGCCAAGGACTTCTTTTCCAACCAGCCCAACTGCCGCAAAGCGCAGAGTACGCTTTTGACCCGCTGACTGCCAGACACCCACTCCGAATGCGTACACTAGGAGGGAATACAGGATGAAAAGCGGAACGACGAATGGTGTCGTCGGAGCATCGATCGCGATTAGCTCGCTGACAGTTTGAGAAGCAGAGCTATAGCCCTCCCACTGCATAGGTGCGAGTACAACGGTGGTGACATAGATCAGCGAAGACAAAATACCGCAGACGAGCAAAACCTTTCGCATCATCCTTCACCTCCTGAATTAGCTTTCGCTTCGAGTATGGCTGTGCTTGGCGAGCATCGAAGGAGTTTTCCACCCTAATGATTCTTCCCGCTCAAGCCTAACGGTTCAAACGTTTCGTGTGGTTGATGATGGCATCAATGATTGTGTCCCAATCATCCCGGTGAAGCTCGTGCGCTGTTCCTTCCAGGGTTAGCAAGGTGGCATCAGGAAGTTCTTCGGCGAGTGTGACCCCGCGTTGATAGTTAACCATTGAATCGGCGGTGCCGTGAATGACCAAGGCTGGAATGTTGATTTCCCCCAGCCGACCGGAATAGCGATCGCCCCCAGTCAAGAGAGCATGGTTCATCATGCTGGGCAGATTGTTTGCCCGCTTTACGTCTTCCGTAGCCAGTGCCCGGATGCTCATTTCGTCAAAGGGATGCTTAGAACCAGCAGATGTCAAGCGCCAGCTTTCAACCGTATAATCAATCGCGGCTGCTTCATGCGCCCAATCTAGCGTTGTGCCTGTGGCAAAGTGAGCCAGAAATTCCTTGTTTTCAATAGTTGGTACATCAGTTTCTTGTCTGGGTGCAAAAGGGCTTGACATCATGAGGGTCATGGTGATCACTCGTTCAGGGTATTTCAATGCGACCAATTGCGTGATCATGCCGCCCATTGACCACCCAAACAGGTGGGCGCGATCGACCCCATAGGCATCCAGCACTCCCACTGCATCATCGCTTAAGTCATCCCACGAATAGCCGATCTGACCTGGCTCGTAAGTGATGGAGCGTCCTGTGTCACGGTTGTCGTATCGAATCACGTAGCGTCCTGCTTCTGCTAGTTTCCGGCAGAAGTCTGAAGGCCACCACACCATTGAAGATGCAGCACCTCCGATCAACAGCAGGGTGGGATCGGTTGGATTGCCAAAGCTTTCGGTGCAGAGGTCAACCCCATTCGCCTGAATCATTTTCTCGTTCATAGTAAATAACCTGAATAAGAGGGTTTATCGCAATGGAACGGTGTGAGCTTGTTTCTGGGTTGCCTCTTGACGCATGGCCGCCATAATTTTGGGGAATCCCGATCCACCATTGACTGCCGCTGCCGCCATGACACCCCCAAAGGCTGCACCCAGAATTCCCGGCCCCATGGCATCGGCCCCAGTCAGGTAGAGATTTTGAATCGGCGTTTTGACACCGACCCAGGGTTGCTGTAACCGCTCTGGGACGAAGGGAATGCCGTAGATTGCACCTCGATCGCTGGCATCGAAATAGGCGATCGTCAAGGGAGTCGAGAGATCTGTGAATTCGATCAGATCTTTAAACCCCGGATAATGACGTTCCAAGAAATCAATGATGCTTTGGGTGATCCGATCTTTGAGAGCATAGTAATCGGCATCGCGTTTTCTCCAGGGTTGCTCTTGCCATTGGGCGAAGCACTCATAATCCGCATAGACCATGACTTCGGCGGTGTGCGATTGTGCCGTCGGGTCGTTGAGCGAGGGGAAAGAGAGGAAGCAACTATTAATGCCCTGTTCCGGTGAGACTCGTTGCAATTGCCACGCCGTATCATGATCGTAGTCGCTGTAGACCCAGTGATGTCCACCCCGGAACCCGATCGTTTGGGGAGACGCTTTCAAGCCCAAAAATAAGAGGACAACGCTGTGCCCTTTGGGAAACCGCTGGATGGCATCACCATACATTGCCCGCTCCTCAACCGACAGCAATTTGGTGTAGGTGTTGAAAGCTCCAGCATCCGAGATCACGACTGGCGCATAATAGGCTTCGATCGCTGCATCTGGATCGTGAGTTTTGCAAGCTCTGACCCCGATCGCCACCCCATTTTCGATAATAATTTCAGTCACCTGTCGCTGCGCGATCGCCCGTCCTCCAGCTTGTTCAATCACCGGGAAGATCTGTTTAGCGATTTCCTGCGCCCCACCCACGGGATACCATCCCCCCTTCAGATAGCTAGATATGACCAGGGCATGGATCGAGAAGACACTTTCGGAGGGCGGCAGTCCATAGGTGCCCCAAGCGGATGCTAGGAGCGCTTTCAATTGCGGATTGCGGAAGTGTTGGTCGAGATAGTCCTTCGTGGTTTGGAGAAAGGTTTTGCCGAAGTAATTAACCAGGGATTGGGCGATCGCCCCCAACCGACCGGGTAAAAAACCAGTGGCTTGACGCAGCCCATGCCACCGACTAAACCGTTGCAAATCTGCAAAGTAACGAAGAATGCCCGCCTTTTCATCGGGAAACTTCTGAATCAGATCGGCTTGATAGCGGTGCGGATCAGAATAGACTTCAAAGGTGAAATCTGGATACACCAATGTTTCAAACGGATCAGGAATTCTTGTCCATTTCAAAGTGCCGTTGGTGATGTAGTCGGAGATCAGCCTTCCGTCTTCGCCTTCTCCCATTTCCCCAACATAGTGAAGTCCGACATCCCATTGAAAATCCTGGCGTTTAAATTCCTGGGTGAAGCCCCCAAAAATGAAGTGTTGCTCCAGAACCAGAACTTTTTGGTGATTGAATTTTGAGAGAATTGCTGCCACAGTTAACCCACCAATGCCGGAACCAATCACAATCGCGTCATACTGTTGGAGATGAGACATCAGAGGATTCTCCTACGCGCTGTTTGCTAATTTCGGTCAGTTGCTTGATTCACCCAAGAATCGAAGATTAAATAGCCTGTGTAGGTTGGGTCAAGGTACATCGCTTGCTTCCCGTCTGCTAACCCAACGCCCCAGAAATGGTGAGTTTCATGCTTCAACCCAACTGACAAAAGTCGATGTTATTTAATTTTCATTCCAATCTAGACTCAAGGGTAAATCTAAAATTTGAGGAAGTTGTGAGGAAACTCTCTTTTTGATGTTGGTTGATTAGTGAAACACCACGACACGAGCCGCTCCTACAGTACAGTTAACGTTCCGCTTCACCCGCCGCTAGTAGCATCTCGTACTCAACCAACCAACTCAATACGATCGGTGTGCAAGCGGATTGTTATGCCGTTGACAACTTAGAGAATTGAAGACATTGAAGCGTGGACAATGAACCGATATTTAGCCGTTTGAGTCGTAACGCTGTGAAACCCAACGGCAACTATCGGCACAAATTTGAGCGCGATCCATGCGTTCTTTCAAATTGGTATAAGTGCTTCTGCGACGGCGAGATAAGTGGTCAGCACGAGCAGCCTTGTCAGCCGCAACTTCAGGGCTATATCCCAAATCCAAATACATTTGAATTGTGCTACTGATTGCTACGTACTCGCGCTAACCGACTAAGGCCGACACCCGCGATCGAAAGCCTGCCTTTGTCAACGCATTCACGGCCGCTTGCTCATCTTGGACGCGGAACTGTTGCCCAAATCGGACGAAATGACGGCGATTGTTGGCACTGACGATCGCCACTACGGAGACTTTTCCTTTGTCGTCGCCGCGATATTCCTGCAAAATCTGCTTGAGGCGATATTGTTGTTGTCCGTCGTTGGCAATTTCTGGTTTCAGTTCCACCATCACCATGCGGACGGATTCGATCGGCTCTGCATCTTCAATGATGAATTGGGTCTGGTCGTCACGGCGATCGACTTTGCCCCAGACCATCAGCCGAGCGTCATCGACAATCAGGTGTCCCACGCGCTCAAAGGTTTTGGGAAAGACTACAGCTTCAGAATGTCCGGTCAGGTCTTCGACGGTAATGATGGCCATCGCATCGCCTTTTTTAGTTGTGACTCGCTTGATGGCGGTGAGCATGACGATCGCGCTGACGTTGGCACCTTCCGATCGGCGGTCAAGATCGCTCAAGTTAATCGGGGCGAGAATTTTGGCGGATTCTTGAATCTGTTTGAGTGGATGGTCAGAAATGTAAAAGCCCAGCACTTCTTTTTCTAACCGCAGTTTGTCTTGTTGCTGAAAGTCGGGAGTCGGGGGCGCTTTGGGTGCCGTTTCAAAACTTTCTTGCTGAACGCTGCCGCCCAATAGATCAAATAAATTGCCCTGACCGCTGGCCCGATCTTTGGCGCGAGACTGGGCCCAATCCAGCACCAGCTCTAGATCCTTGATCAACTGCTGACGGTTGGGCTGAATCTGATCGAAGGCTCCACAGTAGATCAGCGATTCCAATGCGCGTTTGTTGACCGCACGAGAATCGACGCGATCGCACAGATCCGCCAGCGACTTGAAGGGCCCTTTTTCTTCTCGGACTGCGAGAATCGCCTCGATCGCACCCATGCCCACATTGCGAACGGCGCTCAGACCAAACAGAATGCTCTCGCCAGTGGGGGTGAAGTCGATGCCCGATCGATTGATGTCAGGCGGCTGTACTTGAATGCCAATCCCCAGACAGGACGCGATGTAGCGCTGCACTTTGTCCTGATCGCCACTATTGGAAGTCAGCAACGCCGCCATGTATTCGACGGGATAGTTTGCCTTGAGATAGGCGGTCTGATAAGTGACGTAGCCGTAAGCCGTCGAGTGAGATTTGTTAAAACAATATTCGGCAAACTGCACCATCTGTTCAAATAGCGCGTCCGCAATCTGAGCCGAAACCTCATGTTCTCCGGCACCCTGGACAAACATTTCTCGATGCTTTTCCATCTCAGACTTTTTCTTTTTGCCCATCGCCCGCCGCAGCAAATCTGCCTGACCGAGCGAATAGCCCGCCATATCTTGAGCAATTTTCATGATCTGCTCTTGATAGACCATGATTCCATAGGTTTCTTCTAAGATCGGCGTGAGAATCTTGTGCGCGTAGTCGATGCGTTCGCGTCCATGTTTGCGGTTGATGAATTTGGGAATTAGTCCAGCATCGAGCGGGCCGGGACGATAAAGGGCCAGCACTGAGGAAATGTCTTCTAAACTATCCGGCTTGAGATCTCGAACGATCTGCCGCATTCCCGACGATTCAAGCTGAAAGATGCCTTCTAGATCGCCGCGTCCCAGCAGTTTGTAAACGCCAGGATTGTCGAGGGGCAACTCGTCGAGGTCGATCGTAATCTTCTGAGTCTGCGCCACCAATTCCAGCGTTTTTTGGATCATGGTCAGATTTCTCAACCCCAAAAAGTCCATTTTGAGGAGTCCCAGCGTCTCAATGTCTTCCATGTAGTATTGGGTGAAGACGGCTCCATCGGCGTTGCGCTGCAAGGGCACAATTTCGTCGAGTGGGTCAGCCGAGATCACGATGCCCGCCGCGTGAATGCCCACACTTTTGTTCATGCCTTCGATGCGGATGGCGGTGTCGATCCAGCGGCGATAGGTGACGGTCGTATTTGGGACAGTGGACTGGTTATCGTACTTTTCTTTGAATTCCTTGGCGGGCGTTGCGTCTGAAATCATCACCTTGAGCGGAACGGTTTTGCCTCGCACCGTGGGAATCATTTTGGTCATGCGATCGGACTCCCCATAAGGCACATCCAACACGCGGGCCGTGTCTTTGAGAACCGCTTTAGAAGTCATGCGGTTGTAGGTGATGATCTGGGCTACTCGCTCCGTGCCGTACTTTTTGGTGACGTACTGAATCACTTCATCGCGGCGATCGATACAAAAATCGGTATCAATATCCGGCATCGACTTGCGTTCGGGATTCAAAAATCGCTCAAACAGCAGACCGTGAAAAACGGGGTCAATGTTCGTAATTCCCAAGGCAAACGCCACGAGAGAACCCGCCGCCGATCCGCGTCCCGGCCCGACTGGAATCCCATTGTCTCTGGCATATTTGATGTAGTCCCAAACGACGAGAAAGTAGGTGGCAAAGCCCATCTGACTCATCATGTTCAGTTCGTAAACCAGGCGATCGCGGTACGTCTGATCGATTTCCTCACGAGTGTTACGTTTCTGCCGTTTGAGCAGTCCTTCCCAGGTGATCTTCTCAAGGTACGAATCGGCTGTGAAGTTTGCTGGAACCGGATAATTAGGAATCCGAGGTTCGCCTAAGATCTGATATTCTTCAACTTTGGCAGCGACTTCGACCGTATTGGCGATCGCTTCATCCACCACACTTTGAGGCAAATGATCTCGGAAGAGCGATCGCATTTCGTCCGCCGATTTCAGATATTCCGTGCCTGTGTAGCGCAGCCGTTTCTCTTCGGTAATCAGCTTCCCGGTTTGAATGCAGAGCAGCGCATCGTGAGCTTCTACGTCGTAGCAAGAGATAAAGTGAGAATCGTTGGTGGCAATCAGTTTGATGTCTAGCTCACGCGCAATGCGGACGATTTCGGGATTGACGATGCGTTCTTCGTGCAGACCATGATCCTGAATTTCGAGATAATAATCTTCGCCAAACAGGTCTTTGTATTCCTTGGCGACGCGCCGCGCAATGTCAGGTTTGCCCTGCAAAATCGCTTGGGGCACTTCTCCACCCAGACAGGCACTTGTAACAATCAAGCCTTCTCGATACTCCGCCAAAAAATCTTTGCTGATGCAGGGACGCGAAAAAATGCCCTTCCCCTGAACGCCTTTGAGGTGAGAAATCGTCGTCAGCTTAACGAGATTTTTGTACCCTTGAGTATTTTTTGCAAGAACGACCTGATGATAGCGAGGACGGCGTTCTTGCTTGGAGATGTCGCCATTGATGACATACATCTCATTGCCAATGATTGGTTTGAGCTTGCCCTTGCAGACTTTGATCAATTCGATCGCGCCATACATCACCCCATGATCTGTCAGGGCGATCGCGGGCATTTCTAACTCGACAGCACGATCGATCAGCTTGGGTAACTGGCTCGCCCCATCCAGTAAGCTGTAGTCGCTATGGATATGAAGACCAACAAAGGACATAATCGCTCAAACCACACAAAAGGAATGAGAACAGATTACTCGATCTTTGCGCTACATCTAGTATTTTTTTGGCGCATTTATTGCAGACGACTCCATAAGTAGAGGTGATGGGCGATCAGACTGGAGTTGTCAACCTCCGATCTCTAGATCACCCATTACCTGTTGTCAGAGTTATAGTCACGTCATCTGAAGATCAGTATAGTACCAATGTATCAAATTTGGAAGAGGAAAGTGTGAGGTGTGAGGAGTAAAATTTGCAAGGTGGACGAGTTGAATCTAAATTCCCTCATCCCTCCTCCTTCATCCCTCATCCCTTCTTCCTATGCCGCTAATCAACGTCATGCAGCAAGTCTTCGATCGCCCCCCGCTCCCCTTCGATCCCAATCGGCAATCGCTCAAAGCCTGGACAAAGTACTGCTTACAAGATCGGGGCTTTAGGGTGATTTACGCGCAAAATGCAGACTTTGCGATCGAGACCAACACCGGAGAAAAAGCCTACTTCAAAGTCAGTGACCGTGCTGAAAATCTCGATCCCTCAGTTGGGTGGATTGTAGTTGACCCATCAGGACAGAAGGCGATCGTCATTGCGCCTCAGAGTTAACCAGCCCTTGCTCGACGAGCTTTGACCAGTTTGGGTTTGGCGGATCGTAAGCGTCTGATTCGCAGGTCTTCGCGGGGGGCAAAATTGCGGGAACTGAAGGTGAGGATTCCGGTCATCTCTTGCCAAAAGGGACGATCGCTCTGATGCAAATCGAGCAGCACGATCGCCACGCTAAACAGTAAAATCCCCATGCCTCCAATAAAGAACGCCATCGCCACCGAAATGAGCCAGGTGCCCTCGATAACCGTTCTCATGGCTAATGCAAAAGTGCTGGCGACAAAGACCATTAGCGCGTAGTGAAGTGCCAGAATGCCGTTGCGAGAGGATTGAATCTGTTGTTGCAGGTGACGCAGTTGTTTTTTGAGCAGGAGGAGGCGATCGCTCTGGGAGTCATACGCCAAATGTAGCACTTGATAATATTCCAAACTTGTCGTCTGCAACCGATTTTCTAGGGCACTGCGCCGCAGCATCAAGCCCCCCAACACAAACGCACAAGCCACAATCATCAGCACCGAGTTGAGGATTAGCTGAATCAATTGGGTGGTCTGTTCGACACTCATAAGGCTTCCTCTCCACGACTTAGCGTGACATGAGGATAGCATATTTTAGTACAGATTTACTAGATAGAGGGATGAAATGAGGAGACCTTAGACTTTGGACTTCACTCCTCACTCCTCACTCCTCACTCCTCTCTCCTCACTCCTTCTCACCCATTCCAACACTGCCTGAGTCAATCCTGGTAGTGTAAATTCTTGAGCCTCGACATCGACTCTTCCCAATAGCATCTGACAATCTTTGGAGGTCTGAGGGCCGATCGAGACCACCCCAACGCCTTCTAAATGTGTCAGCCAATCTTGACCAAACTCACCTTCGAGTAGCTGGCAAAAGTGGCGCACCGTTTTGGAACTCGCAAACGTGACGATCTGAATTTCACCATTTTTGAGCGCCTCAAGCGCAACGGGATCGATCGCCGTTGGGCAGGCCGATTGGTAAGCCGCAACCTCTGTGACTTGAGCAGCCCGATCGCCAAACTCCTTAATCAACACATCTCGCCCCCCACTCTCGACGCGCGGAAACAGGAACTTTTTGCCCGTCACAGGTTCAGGGAAATTGAGCACCATCGAATCTGCGACAAAATCGGGAGGGACAAAATCGGGCTGTAATCCTCGCTGCTTCAGTCTTTGAGCCGTTTTTTCGCCGACGACTGCAATCTTGATTTCTGACAAGCCTCGCACGTCTTGAAGCTGTGACCCCAACCGTTCAAAAAAGTAATCGACGGCATTCGTTGACGTGAGAATCAGCCAATCAAAATCATTGAGACGCGCGATCGCCTGATCCAATTCTTCCCAGCTTGAAGGCGGCACAATTTCTAACGTCGGCATCTCGACCACCGTCGCGCCCTGACTTTGCAACAATCGGGAAAACTGACTGGATTGAGACACCGATCGCGTCACAAGAACGGTTTTACCAGAAAGGGGAAGGGTAGACACAGGAAACACAGGGGGAACGACGGGGGGCTGAAACGTGGGGAGGAGAAAGGAGCGCAGTCCGACAACCTCGCCAATAACGATCACACAGGGAGAAAGTGAATGGGGATCTGTGTGTGACAGAATTTCTGCCAGAGTGCTGACCCAAATTTGTTGCGCTGGATGCCCCGCCCAACGAATGATGGCGATCGGAGTCTGGGGCGATCGTCCCTGTTTTTGTAATTGTTGCAGAATAATCGGGAGATTTTGTCCACCCATCAGCATCACCAGCGTCTCGATTTGAGCGATCGTTTGCCAGTCCAGACTTTCGGTATCGTGGGCACTCAAAACTGCAAAACAACGGCTCAAAACGGGGTCAGTTAATGGAATTCCTGCCAGAAGAGGGGCGGCCAGCGCCGAAGAAATTCCGGGAATCACCTCAAATGGACAGCCTGCCGCATTCAACGCTTGGATCTCAGAGGACGATCGCCCAAAAATAAACGGATCGCCACTTTTGAGCCGAACGACCTGCTTTCCTTGCTGACACTGCTCGACGAGGAGGCGATCGATCTGGGGCTGCTTCATACTGGGCTGTCCGCCGCGTTTGCCAACATTCAGCTTCACACAACTCTCTGGCACCACTTCTAGCAGTTGTGAATCGACGAGCGCATCGTAAACCAACACTTCTGCCTGGGTCAGCAGCCGATAAGCCTTCACCGTCAGATAGTCTGTGCCTCCGGTTCCCGAACCAACAAGATACACCTTTCCATTCATGAGGATTTGAGCATTAATTTCAGCAGGGCAACGTTAGGGCTGAGAAGTAATCTGAGGATCAGCCAAAAAGACTCTGGTTTGATAAGAGATAGAAACTAGCCCTTGAGGATTTGCCCAACGTTGGTGAAGGGCAGTGAGTTTGGTGATTAATTGGTCATGAGCCATTCCTTCTTGCGGAACATACGATCGACTCTTGGCATTGCCGATTAATCCCGCTTGATCGAGCGTCTGCTCAAAAGAAAATAGCTGCGATCTAACATTCAAGAAATGGGGATTTGTGGGGAAAGCTCCAGCACGACCGAATGCCTGACCGAGTGCATGATGTTTGTCTGAGATTTCTCGTAGCAGTGTTTCATAGCCTTCTGAGAACTCGTTGGACTGATCGCGATCGTTCCACACCAACGCCAGTCGCCCCGATGATTTGAGAATTCGTCGAAACTCTGCCAAAGTCGGCTCTGGATCAAACCAATGAAACGATTGAAAACAAGTAATTAAGTCAACGGAAGCGTCGGATAAATCGGTCTGTTCTGCGGTAGCGGCGCGATAGGTCACATTGGGATGGACTTCGGCAACCTGACTCATCGCAGCGTTGGGTTCGATCGCCCAGACTTGCAGCTCGCGATCGCCCAACAACCGAGCCGAGATTCCTGTTCCCGCGCCGATGTCAGCCGCCACCAATTGAGACGGCGTACCCAACCCTTCGAGAATCTGGTCGATCGCTTCAGTGGGGTAAGTCGGACGATATTTCACATAGTCAGAAGCGCGATCGGAGAACCGATTCAATGGATCAAGCTGATGCAGCGGAGTAGACATAGGCATGAACCCAGCATGAGTGCGATCAAGTTAGATCCAAGTTAGATCATTTATGACCTCATTCCTACGTCGCCAACTTTTTCATCCCTCCTCGCGAAGCGGATTACCCCCAAAGGGGGAACAGATCATCGAAGTTCTCCTTCATCCCTCCAATAAAAAACCCCCAACCGAAGTCAGGGGTAATCATCAGGGTGCATCTACCATCCCTATATGCCAAAAAAATTGGACGTTCTCCGGAGAAGATTTGGGGAATTGCATGAAGTTCATATGAACTAGCTGTGAGATTTGCATAAAGGAACGATCGCTTTAACCCTGGCCAGCCGCTTTCCTAATAGGTTCCAGCAGTTCCAGAGGAATATTTAGACTGTTGAGTGACCGATATTCATCCTTCTGAGTTGCCAAATTGGGGCCGTGGTAGTCACTGCCGCCCGTGATCAAAAGCCCGTATTCTGTGCAGAGTTGAGTGAGGCGATCGATACCCGCCGCTGAGTGACTGGGATGAAACACTTCAATTCCCAAAAGTCCCGCTTTCACCAAATCTGGAAGAATTTCCTCAACGGCTCCCCCGCGAAACAAGTAAGGATGCGCCCATACCGGAACCGCCCCACAAGACCGTAACAGCGCCACCCCTTCAGTACTCTCAAACTTTTCGTAATGGACGTAGGCAGGTTGATCATCACCGAGAAAGCGATCGAACGCCTCCCGCGACGAATTGACATAGCCCGCTCTGACCATCGCCGTTGCAATATGAGGTCGCCCTGGAGCCATGCCTTCTCCCATGTCGGGCAGTTGGATGGGATAGCCCAAGTCAGCAAGTTTTTCGACAATCTTTTGAGCGCGGCGTTTGCGACCTTCGAGCCGTTCCATTAGCGGAGCGTGAAGTTTTTGGCGATCGGGATAAAAGCCCAAAATATGTAGAGAGCGATCGTTGCAAACGGTACTCAGTTCCAGTCCAGGGACGATTTCCAGGTGATCAGGAGCCGCCGCAAACGCCTCATCCCAGCCGCTCATCGTGTCGTGATCCGTAATCGCCAACGCCCGCACCCCGACGGAAACCGCTCGATTAACCAGCTCAGTGGGTGTCAGCATCCCATCAGAATAAGTCGTGTGACAGTGTAGTTCTAACATTCTTCTATTCTAAAGAAACGTGAATTCAATGGAATCTTTCGCCACGGTGATTAATCCGGCAGCCCCCTAAATTTTCCAATGCTGGGGGACTTTGAACTGGAAATCTAATTTAAAAGTCGCCCACAATTGGCACTTTGGGGGGCAGAAGCGCTAAACAACGCCGTGAAGAAACTTCATCGAATTGACGTTAAAGAAGAGCGTCAATGATAGGGAGTAACAATTTCTGATAAAACGAGCCGCGAACTATCGTAGCGGTAACAAGATAAGAATCAGAAAACGTGCCATGATTTGCACCATGAATTAGCAAAAAAAAACTAGTAGACAAGGAGCGTGACAGTAATGGGAAAAGGAAGACTAGAAGCCTTTAGCGACGGAGTGATCGCCATCCTTATTACCATTATGGTCTTAGAACTCAAGGTGCCGCACGGGGCTGATTTAGCGGCTCTGCGTCCACTCATTCCAATCTTTCTGAGTTATATCCTGAGTTTCATCTATCTCGGCATCTATTGGAACAATCACCATCACTTGCTACAAGCAGTCCGACACGTCAACGGGCACATTCTTTGGGCCAATATGCATTTGCTATTTTGGTTATCGCTCATTCCCTTTGTCACAGGCTGGATGGGTGAAAATTTTGCCCCTGTTCCGGTTGCCTGCTATGGTGTAGTTCTCTTGTTGAATGCCATTGCTTACTTTATTCTCACTCGCGTTCTGATTGCTTATCACGGTCAAGATTCTACCCTGGCGATCGCGATGGGGCGAGACGTTAAAGGCAAGCTATCGTTAGGCTTTTATGTCACAGCGATTCTGTTTACTTGGGTCAATCCATTGATCGCTTGTGCAATTTACGCTTCAGTGGCAGCAATGTGGCTCATCCCCGATCGTCGCATTGAGAAGACGCTAACTTCATAAGCTGAACCATTCATTAATTTAAACAGTCAACGAGGAATTCAAAACTCTTTTCCTCCCTCCTCCCTCTTCCCTCCTCCCTCCTCCCTCCTCCCTGCCCCCATGCCCGAAGGCCCCGAAATCAGACAAGCTGCCGATGAGATTGCCAAAGCATTGGTCGATCGCCCCGTCACTGAGATATTTTTTGCGTTCGATCGCCTAAAACCGTTTGAAGAAGAACTGATTGGGCAAACCGTAACCGCCATTCGGACGCGGGGCAAGGCGATGGTGATTTGTTTTGAGAAGCCGCTCTACATCTACAGTCACAATCAGCTTTATGGGCGGTGGTATGTCCGCAAGCTGCATTCTTACCCGACCACAAACCGTCAGTTGCGGATGGCAATTCACACCCCCAAACACTCGGCTTTGCTTTACTCTGCGTCAGAAATTCAGGTGTTGAATGAGGAGGAGTTAGCGGTGCATCCGTTTCTCAGCCGAGTTGAAATGGATGTGTTGGATCAAGCGGTGACCGTTGAAGAAGTTGTAGCCCGCTTTCTCGACAAGCGATTTTTTCGTCGTCAACTCACGATTCTGCTGCTTGATCAACATTTCTTAGGCGGATTGGGCAACTATTTGCGGAGCGAAATTCTATTTGTGGCGAAGGTTCATCCCGCTTTGCGTCCGGTTGATTGCACTGTTGAACAAATTCACGCCCTCGCTCAGTCCGTTCTCTCGGTGACGCTGCAATCCTACAGAACAAAAGGCATTACGAACGATTTGCAGATTGTCGATCGCCTCAAAAAACTTGGCTATTCGCGCAGTCGCTATCGTCACTATGTCTTTAATCGAGAGGGACAGGACTGCTTTGTGTGTGGAAGGGCGATCGTCAAAGAAATCTTCGCTGGACGACGGCTCTATTATTGCTCCACTTGCCAAGCTCTCGGTTGATGGCTCTCCGGGGTCTTCAACTGAAGCTGAGAAATTCATCGAATTCACATTGACTTATGATTGTTTGCATTTAGACAATCGCTGTGTTATTCTAAATTTATAGAAAGTACGAGCTAGAACATTTAAGCACCAAACAATCCTCGTACTGCACATTTTCATTTAGGAGGAACTATGTTGACGCTTCGTAAGGCCGAAGATCGAGGACACGCAAACCACGGTTGGCTGGACTCTTACCACACCTTCTCCTTTGCAAATTACTACGACCCTGCTCACATGGGCTTTCGCACGCTGCGGGTGATCAATGAAGACCGCGTAGCCCCCAGCCAGGGATTTGGCCGCCATCCTCACCGCGATATGGAGATCATTACTTATGTGCTAGAAGGGGCGCTGGAGCATCAAGACAGTATGGGCAACCGGGCGGTAATGCTTCCGGGAGAAGTGCAGCGCATGACAGCCGGGACGGGCGTGACCCACAGCGAATATAACCACTCCGATCGCGATCCTGTTCACCTTTTACAAATCTGGATCTTGCCTGAGCAAAGGAATCTGGAGCCTGGATATGAGCAAAAAGCCTATTCAGACGATGAGAAACGGGGCAATCTACGGCTGATTGCGTCTCAAGACGGGCGAAATGGGTCTGTCACCGTTCACCAGGATTTGAATCTGTACGCGACGGTTTTAAGTGAAGGTGAGAAGGTGAGTTTGACAGAGACCGATCTCTCCGAGTCACCCGCAAGGGGTCGACACTTCTGGGTTCAAGTAGCTCGTGGAGCCGTTTCGCTGAATGGTGAGTTGCTCAATCAAGGTGACGCGGCAGCCTTGGACGGTGAAACACTAGAACTGGTCGGCAAAGAAGACGCTGAAGTGTTGGTGTTTGATCTGGCGTAGAAGGCGAGAGACAGAAGATATGAGTTTTGAGTGATGAGGTTTGAAGGACAGACGCTTAAACTTAAAGCTTGAAACTCATAGTTCAATGTGAATTCGGTTGGATTTTTCGCTTCGTTACCCAATTCTTCAGCCCCCCAACCCCCCAATTCTGGGGGACTTTCGGGTAGGATTTTTTGTTCAAAGTTCCCCAAACTTGGGGGATTTAGGGGGCTGCCCAGAGTGATAACAGCAGCCAGGGATTTCATCGGATTCACGTTATAGTTCACAGCTTTTTTGGAGGTTCTGATGGCACTTGGAATGATGGTCGATGGCAAGTGGACGACTGAATGGACGGAGCGAGATGAAAGCGGTAAGTTTAACCGGATGCCGACTAAGTTTCGCGATCGCATTACCGCAGATAATTCAAGCAGCTTCAAAGCAGAATCGGGACGCTACCATTTGTATGTTTGTCTAGCCTGTCCTTGGGCCCACCGTACGATGATTATGCGAAGCCTAAAGGGATTAGAAGATGCGATCGGGCTGTCGATCGTCGATCCCATTCTCAGCGACAAAGGTTGGGCGTTTTCTCAAGAACCGGGCACCATTCCTGATTCGGTCAATCATGCTCAGTATTTGCAGGATATTTACCTCAAAGCTGATCCCAAGTACACAGGTCGAATTACCGTTCCAGTGTTGTGGGACAAGCAAACGGGAACGATCGTCAACAACGAGTCTCGTGAGATCATTCGCATGTTCGATTTAGAATTTTCAGAGTTTGCAAAATCTGATATTGATTTGTATCCCACAGCATTAAGAGAAGCGATCGACGAAACGATCGAAGCCATCTACATGCCGATTAACAATGGTGTCTATCGATCAGGTTTCGCCACCACTCAAAAAGCCTACGAAGAAGCGGTAACAGAACTGTTTGAAAACCTCGATCGCTGGGAGTCGGTTTTGAATCTACAACGCTATCTCTGCGGCAATCAACTCACCGAAGCAGATATTTGCATGTTCACGACATTACTCCGGTTTGACTCGGTATATCACGGTCACTTCAAATGTAATCTTCGTAGAATTGCAGACTACCCCAACCTCTGGAATTATCTCAAAGATCTCTACCAGCATCCTGACATCCAAAAAACCTGCAACTTAGATCACATCAAGCGTCACTACTACATGAGTCAGACGCAGATCAATCCAACGCGCATCGTTCCCAAAGGCCCGATCATCAACTTCGACGAACCGCACGATCGCCATCGCTTCGTTGAGTAATTTATGAATCCTTCCATAAAGCAATCCCACCCAAAAGCCCTGAAACATTGGGCACAATCTTGACGTTGGGCGGCAGCGCGATCGTAATCTTATCGGTATTGCCGCCCCCGATATAGAGCGTGTCGTAGTTAAAGAGATTTTGCAGGGATGCGATCGCCTTCTCTAGTCGTCGATTCCACTTTTTCTGACCCACACCATCCAAAGCAGCGCGCCCTAGCTGCTGTTCATAGGTGTTGTCATTGCGAAAAGGATGATGGCCCATTTCCAGATTGGGAACCAGCTTGCCGTTGAGAAACAGAGCAGACCCAAACCCAGTGCCCAACGTGATCACCAGTTCGACTCCTTGACCTGCGATCGCGCCCATCCCCTGAATGTCAGCGTCATTAGCCACCCGCACAGGCTTGCCCAACCGCTCACTCAAGACCGCTTCTAGATTAAAACCAACCCAGTCAGGGTCAAGATTTACCGCTGTCTCCGTCACGCCCAACCGCACAACCCCCGGAAACCCAACCGAAACGCGATCGAATTCACTTTGTTGACTTACCAACTCTACGATCGCCTCCATCACCGGACTGGGCTTTGCGGGTTGAGGCGTTTCGACACGGGCACGATCGCTGACAGGCGTTCCTTGCTCATCCAAAATCATGACTTTGATGCCACTGCCACCAATGTCGATCGCCAGCGTTTTTTTCATCAGCTCTATCCTTTGTCAGTCGTTCCTCATTCTTTGTAACGTACTAACGGCGGACAACTCAATCAAACCAGCCAATATCTTGTTCAGACAGGCGACTGGGCGCAGGATCGTTGGGGAAAACCGGATGGGCGAGATTGGCGGCTTGTTGGCGGAGGAAGCGATCGTGTTCACTCATTTCGGCCGGAACGGATAGCTGAGAAGCTTTCTTGGCTTCGGGTGGCTGAAGGGTGAGTTGGGAGGCTTTTTTAGAAGATTCGGCCTCGGCGTGGGCGGCTTTGAGCGCTTTGTTTTCGTCAATCAGCTTTTGGTTAGACTCAGCTAATTGCAGGGCGGCTTTTTGCGCTTGTTCAAGCTCTGCCTGAATTTTACTCGCCTTTTCTAAACTGGTTTGTAAGCTTTTCGCCAGCGATTTTTGCTCATCCAATTGAGACTGCAATTCATCAATTTTCTGCTGAAGCGACTGTTCTTTTTGATGAGAAGCTTCGAGAGAATTTTTGAGATCGGTGACTTTTGACTCTAATTCAGAATGAGCGGGTTCAGAAGGGACGGGCGCAGCTTCCTCAGTCGGGGCATCATCCCAAGGTTCAGCTAACACGTCGATCACATCGTCAGTCGAAGCAGGTTCATTATTGTCATGGCCGGTGGCTTGATCCAACGCTTGTTTTGCCTCCTCGATCGCTTCACCCTCCACCACAGGCACCTCCGGCGGCTTACGGGGGCTGGTTTTGCGCGTATTGGCTGTTTGTCTTCTCACCATAACCTTACTCCTGGACGATCGGCCTCATGCCGTGACTATACCGTGTTCTCCAGTGCCAAAATACAGTTTGTTACGGTTTGTTTTCTAATGTTTGCAAGAAGTGAGAACAACCCATCGGCAAGTCAAACATGTGTAACTCAAATTGACGAGATAACTCCTCACAAACTTTAATCCCGCGCACGCTGTTGCCATTCGCATCTAGCGGAGGAGAGAAAACCGCAATGCCAACCTGATTGGGAATGACAGCGAGAATACCGCCAGACACGCCACTCTTAGCAGGAATGCCAACCTGATAGGCCCACTGCCCCGCATAGTTATACATTCCGCAAGTGTACATCACAGACAAAATATCGCGAATGCAATGAGCAGGAATGGCCCGATCGCCCGTGATTGGATTCACACCCTTATTTGCCAACGTCGCTGCCATCACTGCCAGATCGCGACCATTCACCATCAAAGAACACTGCTGGAAATACAAATCCAACGCTTCATCAATGTTTGCGTCAATCATTCCGAAATGCCGCATCAAATGGGCCATAGCTCGATTGCGGTGTCCGGTCGATCGCTCTGACATAAACACCGACATATCGATATAAACATCATGACCAATGTAGCCACGAAACATCTCCAGCATTCGATTTAAGCGAGCGGTTGGATCACTGCCCTGAATCAAACTGGTAGTGGCGATCGCGCCTGCATTCACCATCGGGTTGTCAGGCCGCTTGGAGTATTCATCTAATCGAATGATTGAATTAAACGGATCGCCCGTTGGCTCAACTCCGACCTTAGTTAAGACCTTTTCGCGTCCATGTTCGGCCAGGGCCATGCCATAGACAAACACCTTCGAGATGGACTGGATCGTGAATAGCTGATCGGCAGTTCCGACTTCAAAAATTCGCCCATCGACGGTGACGATACAAATGCTAAAGCAGTCTGGATCGGCCTTGGCCAACTCAGGAATATAGCTGGCCAGTTTGCCCTCTTTGAGCGGTTTGTATTTGAGGTAGAGCGTTTCGAGATATGCCTGAAGGGGATGTGCTTCGCCCATGAGTTTTATTTACGTGGGGGATTGGTCGGTGGCTTCTCAGATGGTGGTGAAATTTCTCCTTCTTTTAGGGCTTTCACGATCGCCACTTCGATCAAGAAAGCGCCAAAATTCGCGAGCGATCGCCCTTGTTGATTAGACCATCGTTCCAAAGCTTCGTAAACATAATCTGGCGACGTAACAAATATCGATTGATTGTCCTGTTAGATTACACATATTAAAAGTATTCATTCGTCATGTTTTAACTCATGCAGAATACGGCAATTGAACCAGGTCGAAGCTGAGAACGGGCGCTAACCTAATATGATCACCACTACAATCGATCGTCTCCGAAGTTGTCAACGGTCAACGCAAACTAATAGTCAGTCACATCAAAAAACTGGCTGACTTCTTTCATATTTCTCCCGCTGCTTTTTTCGAGTCCTCTGATAAATGATTGCCAGCAAAAAGCCCTCCCTAATGGTTAGAGAAGGCGTTCACATTGCATCAAAACTTTTTAGTAACTCTCTTCACCAGGAATACAATCTCCTTGAGATACCCACCAGGGGTCGCCCTCTCGCTCCGGCACAAATTCCTTCAAAGACGCTTCTCGAATCGCTTGCCAATGACGAATCAGTTCTTCACCGCTAAAATCACTCGCCTGAAACTGCTTTACTGCCTCGTCGAGTTCCTGTAGCGTTTGGGGAACGGGGACGGCTGTTAGTTTTAGCATCGGTTATCTCCTACGATCGGGGCATTCCACAATGCCTTGAGTTGATGCCAACTATTGTAGTAAACTCTTTCTATAGAGAGTATTAAATGATACTGAACATTTCAGAAAATCAACAAATTATCACAAAAGCGTAACGGATTGTTGTTTTCACAAATAAGCTCTGGGCTGCTGAAAGGCGTGAACTTCTTTGAGCACCGCGACCCAACCATCCGCCAGCGTTTGTAGAATGCGATCGCCCTTCTCACTCGTCGCCGTCGTCGGATCGCCCAAAACCCCACTCTGGCTCAAATCTCGCGTTGTCCAGGCAAACGGTAGCGCCCCTTCCATACTCAACAGCCCGGTTCTTGGCTCACCCAGGGGATATTCGGCAACGGCGCGATCCATCTTCACCTGATCGGGCAAAATCGACAGCAGCAAACTCGTTTCGCCATCGCCTGCATGAATGCCGAGTTCGAGTTCTTTAGGGGTGAGCAGATCTTCGGCGATCGCTCCAATTCCCGGTACGCGCCAGGTAAAGAGGGGAAACACCATGAAATCCTCATACTTTTGGTGCAAATCTCGCGCAGCGATTTCGATCACTTGCGGCTGTCCCCCGTGAGAATTCATGAACACTAATTTGCGAAACCCTGACCGATAGACACTTTCAGCTACGTCTGACAAAATCGCCAGCAGCGTTTGGGCACTCAACGTAATCGTTCCCGGAAAGTGCCAGTGTTCGTTTGACTTGCCGTAGTCGAGACAGGGCAGCGCGTAGGCGGGAATGCTGGCATCAAGCTGACTCAATGCCTTTCCCAAGACGGACACACTGATCGCGGCATCGACCACTAGCGGCAAGTGAGGGCCATGTTGCTCGATCGCGCCCATCGGTTGCACAATCACCACATTCTCTTTATCAGGCATCGCTTGAATATCCGTCCAGGTCAGGTAGGGGAAGAAGCGATCGGGGGGAATGAAACCGTGGAGCATAGGAAGGGATGAGAGATGAGGGATGAGTGGCAGGAATCATTACGATACGCTAAATCGAGAAGTGATGATATTGATGGCACATTTTCGATAAGCGAAGTATGGCTGATAGTTTGTTGAGTCTGTTTCAGACGGCGTACAGAAATCTTGATTTGCTGCCTCTATTGGATCAAAAGGATCTCGATCGCTTTCGCGTAGAGTATGGCGGGGATGTGATCGATCAACTGGTGCAACTGGTCGAAGACAGCGGTGCAGCGGATAGCAAGATTATTTTTTCGGGGCATCGGGGCTGTGGAAAATCGACTTTGTTGGCGGAGTTTAGTCGCAGTCCATTGATGGGCGATCTCTTCGAGTTACCCGCAAGGGGTCGCTATTTTGTGGTGCTGTTTTCGATTGCGAAAGTGATTGAAATGTCGGATGTGGATCACATTAATATTTTGTTTGCGATCGCGCTCAATTTGATGGTGGAGGCAGAAAAGCATCAGGTTGAAGTTCCCAAGACCACACAAAATGCAATTTATAAGTGGTTCGCTGAACAGACTCAAACGGATGTCAAAGAATTAAAAGGGGAAGCAAAAGTTGGCATTAACTTATTAGAAGCAGTCAGTTTACAGCTACAAACCAATGCTGGTGTGCGTCGAGAAATTAAGCAAAAGTTTGAGCGAATATTGCCGGGGTTTCATATTATTTATACAATCCCGATGGCAACGCTGCGAGATAAAGAGATTTTGCCGACGATCGAGACAGAAACCAATAATCAATTGGTGAGTAGGCCTGTTCTCAAGCTGTTTGCTAAAGATGAATGTCGTCTTCCTAATGCAGTTCCGAAACCGGAAGTGATGGATATTTTGTGTGCAATTCTTCACAAGCGAATTTCCGATCGTCTGTTGGACAGGCAGACCGCAGAAAAGATGATTCGCTATAGTGGCGGCGTTTTGCGGGAGTTGATTCGGATTGCAAATGAATGTTGTCGAATCTGTCTGCGGTTGATTCGTCGTGATCCGACGCAGGCGATCGTGATCAATGAGGCAATCTTAGAAGAGGCAGTGAACAAGCTTCGCAATGATTTTTCGCTACGGTTGGGAAAGGTGGATTATGAAATTTTGTCTAAAGTTTATACCGAGTTGATGCCTGATGATCCGACCCAAAAAGAGTTTTTAGATTTGCTGCATGGGCTACATGTTTTAGAATATCGCAATCGTAAAACCTGGTATGACGTACATCCGATCGTCGTGGAACTATTAACAGACAGGAATCTAATTTAATGCCTGATGCAATAGAACTGGATGCAGAAAACCTGGAGGCATATGAAGATTTGCTGGTGACTATCGAGGCGAGTCAGGGAGTTTTTAGTCTGCTGATTGCGGTGTGTGACAATAGCCAGTTTCGTGAAGCGTTAATCGATCGCTTTCAGGCAGAATTGGAGCCTATTCGCTGCTATCGACTTTCGTTAATTCGGGGAGAACCCAGTCTCAAAATGACAATTCTGCAAAAGATGCAGGAGGATGAGTCGCTGCGTGAGGGGAGTCAGTCGGTGGTGATGGTGACGGGGGCAGAGCAGCTTTATTTTCTGCCGTTGGGTGAGGAAAAGTCGGAGCAGGATGCTTTTTTTGGCTATTTGCAGTGGACGCGGGAGGCGTTGCCGGAGTTTCGGTTTCCGATCGTGCTGTGGGTGACGACGCAATTGTTGACGCAGATGGAGCGGAAGGCACCGGATTTTTGGGGCTGGCGCAAGGGAGTATTTCGCTTTGAGTCACACCAAACGGCGGCGGTAAAAAGCTCGCAACTTGAATCGTTTCAGCCCATCCTGACAGAACTGGGACTGACGAACGACGATGATGTTCTGTTGCCCCTGGCAGATTTGCAAGCGCTGATCGAACAAACCGAGAAAAAACGCCCTGATGATCCACTGCTGGCAACGCTGTATAACCAGATGGGGCGGCTCTATGCTGGCAGAGCAGAACGGGGAGAAGCGATCGATTATCAGCAAGAACAAGAAACGGCAACTGACTACTTTCGCAAAGCGGTCAACCTGCAAACAGCGATCAGTCAAGAAGAGAATTTGGTAAGTAGTCTGGCTTGGTTGGCATACCTATACAAATCTCAAGGACGCTACGAGGACGCAGAACCGCTTTTTGTTCAAGCTTTGGAATTGACGCGATCACACCTGCGAGAAAAACATCCCGGTGTGGCAACCAACCTCAACAATTTGGCAGAACTGTACGAGTCTCAGGGACGCTACGAGGAAGCCGAACCCCTCTATCTTCAAGCCTTGCAACTAAGACGAACATTCCTGGGAGAAAATCATCCTGACGTGGCTAATAGCCTCAACAATTTGGCAGGACTGTACCGTGTTCAGGAACGCTACGAGGAAGCCGAACCCCTCTATCTTCAAGCCTTGCAACTGAGACGAACACTCCCTGGAGAAGATCATCCTGATGTGGCAACCAGCCTCAACGATTTGGCATTACTGTACTATCTTCAGAGGCGCTATGAGGAAGCAGAACCGCTCTCTAGTCGGGCATTGGCCATACTAGAGCAAACGCTAGGAGCCAAACATCCCAATACCCAAACGGTACGAAAAAATCTTGAGCTGCTTCGCCAAGAAATGACACAAACGGCTTCTTAAACAGGAACGATCGTCTTTCCAGCAGAAAACTTCTAGGCTTAAACAGGAACGATCGCACTTCAAACCGCAACACTCTCATCTCAACCCCAACGATCGCTCTCCAACTCCCAACGTTCCAACTTCAAACAGCAACGATCGCCTCCCAAACCGCCACCATCCCCGCTATCATGACTACTTCATCCCTCATCCCTCATCCCTTGAAACAGCGTCTCGACACATTACTGGTAGACCTCGCCCTCTGTGATTCTCGGCAGCAGGCACAGCGATTGATCCAAGCGGGGGAAGTGAGAGTCGATCGCCAACTCATCGACAAACCCGGCACCGAAGTCAACGTAACGGCCCAGATCGAAGTGAAAGCCAGATCGCCCTACGTCTCTCGCGGCGGTGAAAAATTGGCAAAAGCGCTACAAGAATTTGGAATTGAGGTGAGCGATCGCATCTGTCTCGATGGCGGCATTTCTACAGGCGGATTCACCGATTGTCTGCTGCAAGCGGGCGCAAAACAGGTGTATGGCATTGATGTTGGCTACGGACAAGTCGCCTGGACACTGCGCCAAGACCCGCGAGTCATCCTCAAAGAACGCACCAATCTGCGCCACCTCAATCCAGAAGACTTGTATTCAGATGATCAACCGCTTCCCGATTTGGGTGTCGTGGATGTTTCATTTATTTCACTCACCAAAGTTTTGCCTGCAATGTGGCGACTGCTGCAAGCTCCCCGAGAAATGGTGCTGTTGGTGAAACCCCAGTTTGAAGTGGGTCGCGATCGCATCGGCAAAAAAGGAGTCGTGCGAGATGTCAAAGATCAAGCAGGGGCGATCGCGCAAGTTCTCACCGCATCTCAAGAACTCGGTTGGGGCTATCGGGGGCTTACCTGGTCGCCGCTCGTCGGGCCCGCCGGAAACATTGAATATTTGCTCTGGCTGAGCTTGAATGATGCCATTCCTGCCCCAGACTTCACGACAATCAAACAACTCGCCCAATCTGCTGCCAAAGTTTTAACCGCTCAATCTGACGGGGGAGTGTAAGGAATGCCATCCTCTGTTTCGTAGGCATTATTCCGAGCAACGATCGCCTGCACCGATTCCGTTTCGCTCAGATTGCGCGGCTGATGAGGCACCCCAGGCGGCACAAACATAAAATCTCCGGCTTCATGAATCACAGAATGCTGAAGCCGATCGCCATAGCGCGCTTCGACCCGTCCCTTGAGGATATAGATTGCGGTTTCAAAGCCCTGATGAATGTGAGGTTGGCCAATACCTCCCGGTGGAATCTCGACCAAACTGAGAGAAAGACCTTCGGTGCCTGCTGTCGCGCCAGAAATCCCGATGAAGTAGGGCAACCCTTGACGAGTCATCGTCTCGATCGTGGGACGCACCGTAACAATCTCGTTTGGGACATCATTGAGGTTAGAAGAATTTAGTTCAGTCATGATAATTGAATTGGAAAAGTGACGACTTAGGACTGTACTACCTACACGACCGAGCAAATTCCTTTATGCACCGTCCTCATCAGCCTGCAAAATCCTGTAGAAAAATCGCCTTCAATCTCGATCGCTTAACTCGACCTTAAACTAATCAAACCTAGACAGCATCTACAGTTCGGGTACTCTTAGTTCAATCAGAAATTAAGCAATGGAGTGTTGCAGATGCAATTACGTCTCAGCCGTTTTACATTTCCCAAAGCTGCTCTGATAGCGATCGGCTTGGGTGCCCTGGTGACGTTGGTAAAATCGATGACTATCATTCCCACTGGGCAAGTTGGCGTGGTCGATTTGTTTGGGCAGGTATCAAACCAAACGCTTGATCCAGGCGTTCATCTCAGGCATCCGTTTGCCAAAGTCGTCACCTTTTCGACCCAGACCAAAGAAATCAAAGAAACGACTCAGGCTCCTTCCAAAGAAGGCTTAATTGTGAACGTCGATGTCAGCATTTTGTATCGGCTCGATCCAGCTAAAGCCAAACAAATTTATCAAACGATCGGCACCAACTACGAAGAGGTGATTTTGATTCCTCAAGTGCGATCGCTGATCCGGGCCGCAACCGCCAGCTATGAATCGACAACGCTCTACACCACCAATCGAGACAATCTGTCTCAACAACTGCGCGATAGTTTGAATAAAGCCTTGAGCGATCGCGGCGTGATCATCGAAGAAACGCCCCTGCGAAATGTCACTCTACCTGAAAGTATTCAGCAATCGATTCAAGCCCGACTGCAAGCCGAGCAAGACAGCCAACGCATGGAATTTGTCTTGCAAAAAGAGCGCAAAGAGTCCGATCGCAAACGCATTGAAGCTCAGGGAAACGCCGATGCTCAAAAAATCTTGTCTCAAAGCTTGAGCGATCGCGTTCTCCAATTTCGTCAAATCGAAGCCACCCAAAAACTAGCCGAATCGCAAAACGCTAAAGTGATCATTCTCAACGGCGACTCCAAAGGAACGCCCATGATCTTGCAGCCTTGATTTGCAGCTTTGATAGAAAAGCGATCGTGCGTCCTATTTGTGTTTTCTAAACTCATTCAGGGCGGCTAATTCATCTGTTTCGGACATGAGGACGCATCGAGTCAGTAAGTCAATATCCAGGTCTTGCAAGCCAGGTAGCTGACTTTTTTTGACTTGCACATACTGACCCGCAACCAAACAATAGAGCGTAAAGGTTCCGTCTTCCCAAAACCAGACTTCGGGGACTGCGATCGCTTGATATCGAGGTAGCTTGCTCTCACCGCCGCTTGTAAAAACAATTTCAATTGACAAGTCAGGAGTCGGCTTAGAACTTCCGATACAGTAAGACTCATCCGCCTGCACTGAGCTGACACCCTCCTTTTCTTGCGTCATCGACCCCGTAGGAATGCAGCGAACGCCTTTCTCAAACAAAAAGGTCATTACCAGATATCCAATAAACCGAGAGAAAAATTCGTGGTCGCGTCCTGGCATGAGAAGTTCGATCGTGCCCTCAAAATAAAACAAGCGAATCCCAGCAGCATTCTCAAAGCCTTTCTGAATCTGCTTGAATTGCTCCCAGGTGCGATCGCTCACCAAAATTCGCTGATCCGACTGGCTTTTAACAAGCGTTTGAGTCATGGCAACTAGCGGGTATATTTGCGCGATCGCAGCACTCCAATTTCTCTCAACAATCCTTCTTGCTCTTTGGAATCGTTGATCGTTTGGGCCACCTTGAATGCCTGCTGATAGTAGCTGTCGGCAGCCGTGTAGTCACCCTTGGCGTTGTAGAATTTTGCCAAATCTTTGAGCGTCACGATGAGTTGTCTAGAGTCGTTTTGCTCCACTGCGAGAACCAGCCGTTGATCCAGAGTTGTCGAAGCGTTGGAATTTTGCCCCAGTCCATAGAACGCAAGCGTCAATCCATTGAGGGCCCGAAATTGACTGGGACGATCGACACTATTTTGCGACACAAACAACGCTTGACGATAGCTAACTAGCGCCGATCGATAGTCTTTGACTGCCCGATACGCATCGCCTAAACTGTTGAGCGTGTTGGCTTCGCCGGGGTCGCCTGCCTGTCCGCGAAGGGTTCTAGCTTGCTCGTAGAGAGCGATCGCCTGATTGTAATCACCCAAACTGTAGGCGACGAGTCCCAGATTGCTTAGAGATAGCCCTTCTCCCGCATAAAACCGGGTATCTTTGGCGATCTTCAGCCCGTCTGCAAACGTTTTTTGAGCTTCTGAAATGCTGGCCCGTTGAAGCAAGAGCGTTCCGAGATTGTTGAAGCCAAACACCTGTCCCTGAAAATCTTTGAGGTCACGAGCGATCGCCAGTCTGCGTCTGAGTGCGTCTTCAGCTTCGGTAAACTTGCCCACTTGAGCGTAAGTCTTACCCAGCGCATCGTAGGTTAGCGCCTGAGCCTCCACTTCTCGAATGTCACGGTAGAGACTGAGCGCCTGTAGGTAGGAGTCGATCGCTTTGTCAGAAAATCCGGCTCGTTCTTGCTCTTCACCCTGACGAAAGAGGCGATCGGCTTCCTGTCTAGGAGTGCCCTGAGTGCCGTTGTATTGACGAATCAACAGTTGCGTATTGAGATCTGCATTCAAATCGGCCGCGAGGCTAGAAGGAGCCATCAGCACCATTCCCCCGACTAAGAGTTGAACTGCAACCATCCTTCTCGCCTTCATCCCGCGCATCTCAAAACCTCCGATCAACAAATAATTCAGAATTAATCCAGGGTAGCCTCTAAAGACGAGGCATCCAAGTTAGCGAACCCAGATTGTCCATTAGCGTTCCCACCCAGATAGATAGCTCTAATATCTTCGGGCAAAGTCGTTTCGAGCAGTTGATAGCTTTCTTGCAGGTGGGCTTTGACTTGAGCAGGCGGAATATGTTCTCCTTCGGCTTGCAGGTAGGCAGAAATCCGGGTTTCGCTCCAGTGAAAGGTTTGCGCCATCAGCACCATCAGACGAGTGATTGGGGGAAGCTGTTCGAGGGCGCGATCGAGGTAGCACCAAAACGGCGGAGAGGCGGCCTTAATGTTGTAGTGAATTTCCTCAACCGGGGGCAACTCGGCCTGATTGATACAGAGCGCCGTGACGTTGATCAGCCAGCTTTGAAAGGTGAGGCCTTCTGATGCAAATGCCCGCAGATCCAACCCGCCTAATTCATGAAAAATATGTCGCCAAATCAGCGCAAACAGATAGTCAGCCTGGACAGGCGAGCGCGCCGAATGCTGAATCAGCGTGTAGACCATCGGACTATAGCGACAAAAAACCGCCGTAAAATATTGCCCCACATCAGGATATCGTTGAAACAGCGTCAGCAATTCCTGATCGTTGTAGTGTGACAGTGACTTGATAACCGGATGGTTCGCTTCAGGAAAGGTAGGAATGGGCACGAGTTTAATCCACAGAGGAAAGGTGCTGATAGAGGGCCTCTACCACTATATACAGCGTCTTTGTCTAGTTGCGATCGTTTTTCGTCAAAAAAAGTTATCGATCGGCACGACTTTGGACGCAGCTTTCAGTCTTCGGTTCCCTGTCTAATGTCCCCTGTCTAACCTCCCCCTTGTCCGATTCCCAGAATGTTTACAGACTTTGTTGCGGATTCTCGTCAATCCCTGTTGATAGAATGAATTAGCTTAGTAATACTGAGATCTAAGTTTGTCAATCAGTTTATCAATCGCGATCGTCTACACTTCTTGATTTATGGATAGCTTACTCTCGACTCAGGGCATCATGATTATGCTGCTGGGTGCTTATGCGGCGGCGATGTGGATGTTTTTGACCAGCGCTCCCAAGGTCTACACAGTCATGGTGTCGGATGTGGAGTTGGCACGAGACTTTTATGAAGGCATGTTGAGTCTGGCGGCGGCTGAGGTGCCGTTGCACTATTACTACAACTATGAGCAGTCGTTGGGCACTGCGGGTATCAACCCCATGCATCTGTCTGGCAATGTGGGCAGCACGACGGTACGGGGCACGGCGAATGATGGCTTGTGGTATCAACTCAAGAAAAATACTCAGCTACACATCATTTCGGGCGCTAGTCTCGGAGAAAAAGATCGCCAGCGACATGTGTGTTTCGATCGCGATTGTCTAGACCAAATTCTTTTACGAGTTCAGACGCGCGGCGTTAAGCATAAGATTCGTCGCGAAAAACCGTTGAACTTTTTGGTCAAAGATTTCGCAGGAAATGTCATCGAGTTGTCAGAGGTTTCTAACTAAACGTCAGTTCGATGAACGCTTCGCTTTTAGATCCAGGAACGCCCCCTAAATCCCCCACGAGTGAGGGACTTTGAACCAGAATTCCTCTCTTCTCTTAAAGTCCCCCAAAATTGGGGGGTTGGGGGGCAGGAGGCGTGAACAACGAAGCGGAAAAACTCTCATCGAATTCACGTTAACTAAAGTTTCTAATTTGTGAGTCAAGTCGATCGAAGGAGTGGATCTAAAAAGTCTGCTCCTTTTGTGTTTGATTTCACGTTTGAGAAGATGAGAAGATAAGATCAAAAAGATGTGTTTAAGAACACCTATTTAAAAAGAATAGCCCCCTCACGAGAGCTATACAGTTATGGTGATTTGACTCTAGGACACAACTCTATTGTTACGATTCACGCAGATGAAAAACTGTATAAAGGACTGCTTTAACGTAAGATTTACGCAACCTTAAGAATCAATCGGTTGTAACGCTCAAAATTGTTGGCGCGATCGCGCTTTTTCCAGCCCTTTATCAGACATTCAACGGCTTGCTGTGACCGAAACTTATTGCTCATGCAAATCGAAATTTGGCACTCTAGACGATTTTGGGCAATTGCGAGACGATGGAAAGACTAGAGGCAATTTCTTAAGATCGTAGCTGTGCGATCGACGATGAACTTTCATGCAAAATCAAGGCAAAATTGAACCCAACCCAGCGTCGCTCAATAGAGCGTTTGAGATTCCAACCGAGGCGGGGATGGTGTTTCAACTATCAAACGGCACGATCCAGGCGTGTAATGATCAAGCAGAGCAGCTTTTGGGAGTGACCGCCAAACAAATTCAGGGCTGCACCTTGATCGACCTTCACTGGCAGAGTGTGCATCTAGATGGCTCTCCTTTTTTGGGCGAGCATCCCGCGATGGTAGCTTTGCAGACGGGGCAGCCTTGTTTTGATGTGCTGATGAGGGTTTGTCGGCCGACCGGAGACGTGATCTGGCTGACGGTGAGTTCAAGTCCGCTATTTTTAGCCAACAGTGCAACTCCCTACGCAGTGGTGACAACATTTGTAGAAGCTGCCTCAGAACAGTCACGTCACGAACCGAGCTATTCTCAACCGCTTCAAGAAGGCCATTATCGATCGCTGTTTGAGTCGATCGACGACGGCTTTTGTCTGATCGAAATGCTGTTTGATGAAAATAATCAGCCGATCGATTACCGCTTTCTAGAAACCAATCCAGCCTTTGAAACGCAAACCGGACTCACTCAGGCAGTTGGCAAAACGGCACGTCAACTCATTCCAACCCTCGAAGATCATTGGGTCGAAATCTACGGTAATGTGGCGCTGACGGGCGAACCCCTGCGGTTTGAGAATGGCTCTGAAGCGATGAACCGTTGGTTTGATGTGTACGCCTTTCGCTTTGGGCCGTCAGATCGAGAAGTCGCCATCTTCTTTAGAGATATTAGCCAACGCAAACAGACCGAACTCGCCCTCCAGAAAGCCAATCAAACCATCAGCCGCATTTTAGAAACCATTACCGATGCCTTTGTCGCGTTTGATCCTGAATGGCGCTTTACCTATGTCAATCAGGCAGCAGAACGGCTTCTCCAACATTCCAAAGCTGACTTGCTGGGTCAATCAGTCTGGACGCTATTTCCGGCTGAAGAACAGGCCGATTCAATCTCGTATCGAGAACTGCACCGATCACTGGCCGAGCAGGTTCCCGTCAGTTTTGAATATCTGTCGCCAGCGCTCAATCTTTATCTAGAAGCCAACGCTTATCCTTCAACTGAGGGAGTTTCGGTTTATTGGCGCAATGTTAGCGATCGCAGACGCATCGAACAAGAACTGCAAGAGAGCGAAGAGCGGTTTCTCAACTTGGCTGACAATATTGCTCAACTGGCATGGATAGCCGACGAGAGCGGCTGGATCTTTTGGTACAATCAGCGCTGGTTTGACTACACGGCGACCACACTCAAAGAGATGCAGGGTTGGGGTTGGCAAAAGGTACATCATCCCGAATACGTCGATCGCGTGACGGAGAAATTTCGTCAACACGTAGAGGCGGGCGAAGTCTGGGAGGATACGTTTCCGCTGCGCGGTCGAGATGGGCAATATGGTTGGTTTCTCTCGCGAGCGATTCCGATTCGAGATGCCCAAGGTAAGGTCTCACGCTGGTTTGGCACCAATACCGATATTACCGATCGCGTTCGCATTGAGGAAGAACTGCGGCAAAAAAATGCCATTCTCAACGTGATCAATGAATCGGCACCCACGCCCATCTTCGTCAAAGACCGCCAAGGGCGCATCATCTACGCCAATCCCGCGACGCTCACCGTGTTGGGCAAAACGGCCGAAGAAGTGATCGGGCGATATGACAGCGATCTCTACCCAATTCCTGAAGATGCCGCTAGAGTCATGGAAAACGATCGCCGCATCATGGAATCGGGCAAAACCGAAGTCGTCGAAGAATCCCCCGATGGCATCCGCACCTTTTTGGGCATGAAGGCCCCTTATCGCAACGAAGCAGGCGAGGTGGTCGGACTGGTAGGCATCGCCAACGACATTAGCGATCGCATTCAGATTGAGCGCGATCGAGAGCGCATTCTCCAACAAGAGCAAGCCGCACGAGAAACCGCCGAACGAGCCAACCGCATCAAAGACGAATTTCTAGCCGTCCTGTCTCACGAATTGCGAACGCCGCTCAATCCCATTTTGGGCTGGTCAAAACTACTGCAAACGGGCCGCCTTGATGCTGAAAAATCCGCGGCCGCCATCGCCACGATCGAGCGCAACGCCAAACTTCAATCGCAGTTAATTGAGGATTTGCTGGATGTCTCACGCATTCTCCAGGGCAAGTTGGCGCTCAATCAGGTTCCAGTGAGTTTGGTGGCAACGATCGAGTCCGCGTTAGAAACCGTGCAACTGGCAGCAGAAGCCAAAAATATTCAGATTGAAGCCAGCTTTGATCCGAGTGTGGGGCAGGTTTTTGGCGATGCAGGTCGCTTACAGCAAGTGGTTTGGAATCTTTTATCGAATGCGGTCAAATTTACGTCCACAGGCGGCCGGGTTGAGATTCGATTAACGCAGATCGATCGCGTGGTTCAGATGCAAGTCATCGACACGGGCAAAGGCATTCACGCGGATTTTTTGCCTCATGTCTTCGAGCATTTTCGTCAAGAAGACGGAGCGACGACGCGCAAATTTGGCGGACTGGGATTGGGGTTGGCGATCGTCAAACAACTCGTCGAACTCCACGGCGGCACCATTCAAGCAGACAGCCCCGGCGAAGGACAGGGAGCCACATTCACCATCAAGTTGCCCTGTCTCTCGCAAACCAGCGCCCCGATCGAATCGGCTGCTGACTCAACCCTCGATCACTGCCCCCTTTCAGAGCTACACATTTTGGTTGTAGACGATGACGAAGACTCTCGCGAATTTGTGGCCTTTGTGCTGGAGCAAGAAGGAGCCACGGTAAAAATGGCCACAGGAGCGATCGCGGCACTCCAACTGCTCGATCAAGACTCTTTTGATCTGCTAGTCAGCGACATCGGAATGCCCGAAGTAGATGGATATGCATTGATTCAACAGATTCGTCGCCATCCTAAGTATGGGGAAATTCCAGCGATCGCCCTAACAGCCTACGCAGGAGAAGCCAACGAACGCCAGGTCTTACAAGCCGGATTTCAGCAACATTTGGCGAAACCGATCGACCCGACAGAGTTGGTAGCTCGACTGCGACAAGTGATGGGTTAGCCGCTCACCCCTTATCCCGATTAATTAGTTTGGGGATGAATATCTGAGAAGGACAATCGGGGAGACTTTGAGCAATGATTCGCATCAACCAATTAATGATGGGGGTTTCGGTAAGCGTTGGGGTGATGATTTTGACGATTCAAAACGCCCCCAAACTCTGGCACAGTTTTCAGCTTTGGAGAAACCACGGAGTCGTGTGTGAGCGATCGACGGTAAGCAAACCCGATACGGCGATGATTGTCAAGGATGAGGGATGAGGGATGAGCTTCGCTTCGATTGTTGAGGAATGCCCCTTAAATCCTTCGCAAGTGAGAAACTTTGAGCCAGAACGCTTGTCCGAGAGTTCTCCAAAATGCAGGGTTAACGTGAATTCGATGAAATCTTTCGCTGCGGTTAATCCAGGCAGCCCCCTAAATCCCCCAATTTTGGGGGACTTTGAACCCAAAATCTTGTCTTAAAGTCCCCCAATTTTGGGGGGTTGGGGGGCAGAAGCGCCGAAGAACGAAGCAAAAAAACTTCATCGAATCCACGTGGGGTTGGGGGGCAGAAGCTTGACAACGAAGCGAAAAATTCAACTAGCATCCATCAAATCCGTTCATCAAATCGTCGGCTCAAAATCTAGCGTCTTGACCAAAAACGCCCATTTGTTCGCAATCTCTTCGATCACTTTGGCAGTCGGCTTTCCGGCACCGTGTCCTGCTTTGGTTTCCACCCGAATCAACACAGGCCGATCGCCTGAATGAGCCGCTTGCAAGGCTGCTGAAAATTTGAAACTGTGGGCAGGGACTACCCGATCGTCATGATCCGCTGTCGTCACCAACGTTGCAGGATAAGCCGTTTCCGGTTTCAGATTGTGCAACGGAGAGTAAGCATAGAGTGCCTTGAATTCTTCTGCCTCTTCGGGGGAGCCATATTCAGGCATCCAGGCCCAGCCGATCGTGAATTTGTGAAAGCGCAGCATATCCATCACCCCGACTGCCGGAAGTGCCGCCGCAAACAGATCAGGTCGCTGAATCATACAAGCTCCGACGAGCAAACCGCCATTACTGCCTCCAGCGATCGCCAGCTTTTTCGACGACGTGTAATTATTGTCAATCAGCCACTCCGCCGCAGAGATGAAGTCATCAAACACATTCTGTTTCTTGAGTTTGGTGCCTGCCTGGTGCCAGTCTTCGCCATACTCACCACCGCCCCGCAAATTGGGAACAGCATACACGCCGCCCAACTCCATCCACACCAAAAGCCCCACCGAAAATGAAGGCGTTAGTGATATGCCAAATCCGCCGTAGCCATAGAGATAAGTCGGATTGCTGCCGTCCAGTTTTAGCCCTTTTTTGTGGGTGATGAACATCGGAACCTGAGTGCCGTCTTTGCTGGCATAAAAAACCTGCCGAATCTCGTAATCATCAGGATTGAAATCGACCTTGGGCTGACGAAACACGGTACTCTCATCGGTCAGCAGGTTGTAGCGATAAATTGTGGTCGGCGTAGTGAAGCTAGTAAAGCTATAGAAGGTTTCCGTCTCGTCGCGCTTGCCCCCAAATCCACCAGCCGAACCGATTCCAGGAAGCGCCACTTCACGCACAAAGGCTCCATCGAGTCCAAAAATCTTGACCTGACTGCGAGCATCCTTGAGATAAGACGCAACAAATTGATGATTGAGAATGCCGACTCCTTCCAGTGTTTCAGCCGTTTGAGGAATGACTTCTTGCCAATGGGCCCGCTCGCTCTGCTGCAAGTCGATCGCAATCACCCGTCCCCGTGGCGCATCAAGATCAGTCTGAAACCAGAAGCGATCGTTCTCGTGGTCAATAAAGCTAAAACTCGCCTCAAATTCGCCAATCAACTCCACCACAGGCGCGTCAGGTGTTGCCAAATCTTTGTAGAACACGAGATTACGCGGATCAGTGCCCAACCAGACAGAAACGATCAGATAGCGTCCATCTTCACTCACACCGCCCTGAAAGCCCCATTCTTTGTGATCGGGACGATCGTAGATCAACAGATCTTCAGATTGGTCAGTGCCCAGCCGATGATAGTAAAGCTTTTGGAAATAATTTACGTCTTCTAGCTTAGTCTTTTCATTTGGCTCGTCGTAGCGCGAGTAAAAGAAGCCCTGATGGTCGTGTGTCCAGGATGCGCCCGAAAATTTGATCCACTTGAGATGGTCGATCGTATCCTTACCCGTTTCAATATCTCGCACCCGCCACTCTTGCCAATCTGACCCCGAAGCAGACAGCCCATAAGCCATGTATGCACCATCTTCGCTGATCGATAAGCCAGAGAGGGCGATCGTTCCATCTTCAGAAAGCTTATTAGGATCAAGCAAGACGATCGGCTGGTCATCCAACGACTTCAAGGTATACAAAACGCTTTGATTTTGTAGTCCATCGTTTTTGAAGTAAAAGTAGCGATTACCTTCCTTAAACGGGATGCCATATTTCTCAAAATCCCAGATCTTTGTGAGACGGTTAGCGATCGCTTCTCGACTCGGAATCTGCTGCAAATAGCCAAACGTCACCTGATTTTGCGCTTCGACCCAGGCTTTTGTTTCATCAGAATCGGGATCTTCTAGCCACCGATACGGGTCAGCGATCGCGACACCATGATATTCGTCAACTTGATTCGTTTTTTGGCTGGTGGGATAAGAGGTCATAGAACAATCAGAAATGAGTGAGCAACCCCTCAAGCCTACACATTTCCGAGAGCAGCGATCACTCGATTCCTGCTCACATCAGCCTCGTATTACCCAACCGACCAGCTAAAAGGCTGTCGTATCGTTACACATAACCAGCGTGCAATCTCCTTACCAAATCTTTGCCATCTTCAGCGCAAACATTGGCATCTCAGGTTCGCAACTGACAGACTCAGGGTTGTCCAAAATCTCTGGAGATCGATCGACTCGATAAACATGAACTTGACAATGCTTTCTGTCGATCAATAACCCCAACCGCACCCCATTTGCAATATATTCCTCCATCTTTTCCTTCAGGCTGATCAATGTATCGCTACTAGATCGCAATTCCACCACAAAGTCGGGAGCGATCGGGGCAAAAGATGCCTGTTGTTCTGGCGGCAAAGCATTCCAGCGATTGGACAAAATCCAGGCGGCATCGGGCGATCGAGTAGCACCATTGGCTAACGTAAAGCCCGAACTAGAATCAAATACCTCTCCCGTCCCATCCGCTTCAGACCAGACATAGAGTTGCCCAAAGACTCTGCCATTGCGGTTTCCAGTATCAGCAAATGCAGGGGGCATCACAACGATTTCTCCGGTGGCGTTCCGCTCGATTCGCAAGTCAGGATTCGTGCGACAAAACTCATAAAACTGCTGATCACTCATCTTCGACAGTGTAGTGAGCGAAGAAAGATCGATCGGCATTGACATCTGTGCAGATTGAACCAACAGGCTAGTCATCGGCAACCTAGCTCCATCCAGAAAAGTCTTTTTTCACTATAGCGAATAGCCCTGATTGACTAACAAAACGCCTAAACTCCTTCATCTTCTATAGGTTGGTGTTGAACAAACCCAAACCCAACAGCAACCCCTCATCCCTCATCCCTCATCCCTCATCCCTTCCTAGAGAAGCGATCGCCTCCACCACTTGCTGAGACACAAACGGCAAAATTGCCTCATTGGTGCTGTGAGGTTTGCCTTCGGTGAAGACGACCAGCAAATAGGGGCGCACATTGGGCAATTCGACATAGGCGGCATCGTGGCGAACCTGACTCGTCAATCCTGCCTTTGACCAGAGTCGAGCCACTTGCGGCAACCCTTCGCCCAAAAAGCCCGTCACTTGATTTTCAGGGTTGGCTTTTAACTCAGTGGGATTGAGCGATCGCCGCATCAAATTCATCATGGACTGCGATCGCGCCGCCGAAACCGTTACTCCACCAATAATGCTGTGCAGCAATCGAGCCGAAGCATTGGTCGTCAACATGTTGCGATTTTCATAAGCCTCCCCCAAAAAGGCTCGTTCTCGTCCGTATGCGCCATCGCACCAGGTTTTCTGATTCATGTTCACGGTGGCCAGGTCAGGCCAGCCGATCGATTGAAAGTAGCGATTCACAATATTGCGCTGTTGTTTCCACGTCTCAAACGGGGCACTCGGAATCTCTGGGCCGCTCGTCGTTCCCGTCAACACATCCACCACCAGACTCGTCGCGTCATTACTCGAATCGATGATCATGTCAGCGATCGCCCGCTCCAACTCAGTCGAAGTTTGAATCATGCCCTTCTCTAGCCACTCATGAGCTGCCACTAGGTAAAACAGCTTGACCACACTAGCCGGGTAAATCCGCTCAACTCCTCGATACTGAAAGCCCCGCGGCGATCGTTGCCAAAAATCATCCACATTCACCGCCCCTCCCGTATTCACGAACACTGGCGCATCATAGACAATCCAGGTCATCGCAATCTGATTTTGTGCCAACGCCGGAAACTCACGCCAAGTCGCTTCGAGAATGCGATCGCCCAAAGTTTGCAACGTTTCGTCTTTGTGAAAGAAAGTCATGGTAGAAAGCTCTGAGTTTGACCCAGGAACGACAAAGCCACCGATCCTTAAAGAAATCCTACCTCTTACCCTCCTCTCTCCCGCAAAGCGTGTCAAAGACAACCCTCATCCCTCATCCCTCACCCCTCATCCCTCCTCCTTGCCACCATGCAGTATCTCACCAGAGCTAACCTCAATCTTTACGATTCTCCTGAACTTAAAAGTCTGGCAACTCAGGTCGCGATCGGGCGTTTCTTAAAAATTCTCTCTCCCACGCCGCTCCAGGTCATGCTTTGCGAAGATGACTACTCCGGCTGGCTGTCCGTTGAAGATTTGCAGTATTTGCAGGAAACGAGAACTTCCTATCAAGCGCCGATTCTATCTGAGGCAGAAATCCAGCAGCAAATTCCTCAAGTCATTGAGTTTACAAAAGCGGCGATGAATGTCCCCAATCACTATCTTTGGGGAGGAACCGTTGCCCCAAATTATGATTGCTCTGGCTTGATGCAAGCGGCCTTCGCTTCGGCGGGAATTCGTTTACCCAGAGATGCCTATCAGCAAGAAGGCTTTGTAAAAAAGGTTGAAATCGAATGCTTAATTCCCGGTGATCTAATCTTCTTTGGTACACCTGTTAAAGCAACGCATGTGGGCTTGTATTTAGGAAACCAACAATATATTCACAGTTCAGGCAAAGATCAGGGACGCAACGGTATCGGAATTGATATCTTGTCGGCAGAAGGCGACTCCATTAGTCAAACCTACTACGCCCAACTACGAGGAGCCGGACGAGTCACCACCAGCTACCAACCTCAAGAGAAGTAAGCGATCCTCAGCTCGATAAAGTTTTTTCGCTTCGTTGTTTGCATCTCCTGCCCTCCAACCACCCAATTCTGGGGGACTTTCGGACAAGCATTTTGATTTAAAATTCTCATCCCTCATCCCTCATCCCTCATCCCTCATCCCTCCCCTTTGCTGATAGACTAAAAGCCAACTTTTCTCTCGTCCTCATGAGCATTTCTCCTTTTCCTCACGGAACGCCAGCAACTTTTAGCAGTGACCTTCAGCCTGATCTGTCTGTTGTGGTGCCCATCTACAACGAGATTGAGAGCATTCCTGCTTTACTGGACGCGATCGCCCTCCAGATCCAGCATTTACACTACGAAATCATTTGTGTGGATGATGGTTCGCAAGATGGATCTGACCAACTGCTGAAGCAACAGGCTCAGACGCGCCGCGACCTACGAGCCGTGATTTTGAGAAAGAACTATGGGCAGACGGCCGCGATCGCCGCAGGATTTAGTCACGCGAGAGGAAGCGCGATCGTCACACTAGACGGCGACTTGCAAAACGACCCGGCAGACATTCCCATCTTGCTGGCCAAACTCGAAGAAGGCTATGACCTGGTAAGCGGCTGGCGCAAACATCGTCAAGACAACTCGCTGACGCGGATTTTGCCCTCCAAAATTGCCAACTGGCTGATTGGATGGGGCACCAGTGTTCATCTTCACGATTACGGTTGCTCACTCAAGGCGTATCGGGCTGAACTGGTGGCGGATATGAATCTCTACGGCGAACTGCATCGATTTCTCCCCGCACTCGCCTTTATTGAGGGAGCCAGAATTACCGAAATTCCCGTCCGCCACCATGCTCGACGATTTGGCAAAAGTAAGTATGGATTAGACCGCACCTTTCGCGTGATCATGGATCTGCTGACGATCGCCTTTATGCGAAAATTTCTCACCCGTCCCATGCACGTTTTTGGTGGAGTTGGGTTGCTCTCTTTGCTAGCAGGCACCGTTTCGGGCGCTTACCTGGCTTATGTCAAATTGGGTTTAGGAGAAGACATTGGGCAACGTCCCTTACTCATTCTCACGGTCTTGCTGCTCTTGTCAGGGCTGCACCTGTTTAGCTTTGGACTGCTCGCCGAACTTTCGATGAGAACCTACCACGAATCACAAGGCCGACCCATCTATCGAGTCAGAGAAGTTGTCGGAGACGCAACCAAATTACTCTCGTGACCCCGACGATCGCGAAACCTCAGTCGAATTGCGTCGAGCCAGCCCCAGCAGCCCATAGACAATCAATAAATAACCCGCAGCCAACACTGGAATAATCAGAGGAATGTCACGGTAAACCATAGCGCGATCGACCTATAAAAAACTAAGAAACAGCAAAAATATTGAGGCAAGCCGAAACCTGCCGGACTCTGAGCAATTTAGCCACGTCGAGAACATAAGATGCGTCAGCGCCGATCGACACAAACCCGCGTTCTACACTGTGTTCACATATGATTCAATAATCTGCAACGATGGAGCAGACTTCCTGACTCAGTACAGAGAGGCTTTCTCAAATTGGTGAAAATTAGTAAAAAGCTCTCATAAATGCAGACCTCTCTCTACCCAAAAGCCAAACCTTAGAAAACCTGGCTCAAGAACTCAAAATCGCCTACATTCTCGATTCGTACCGAACGTTATGAAATTTTTGAAATGCCTACAAACTAGACTAACACAGCACTCTAGAGGTTTAGGGACTTTCTGGGAACGAACTTCAAAAATCTATACAATCTTCAGCGATCCGGCTGATCCTTCAGTCTTAAGAAGTGATGAGGAAAAAGCAGTCTCCCTCAGTTCTTCTCATAAATCTGTCATTAGTCAGATAGCTTTTAGCCTAAATTTCTAGTTCTCTTACCCAATAACCGATGATTTGCGCCCAATTCCCAAACTTTTTCTGCGTTTCTATTCCATGTAGAAAACCCTTAGCTTAGAATAAGTTCAGAACCTGTAAAGTTTCTTAACCATGTAGCCCCTTAGTCGGCTTATCCATGACCTCAGCAACATCCCTATTCTCCCCGGTTGAAGCAGACCTCTGTGTGCTGACGGAGAACCTTAAAAATCTCATCGGTGCGCGTCATCCAATTTTGTACGCAGCCGCAGAACACCTCTTTGGAGCCAAGGGGAAACGGGTCAGACCCGCGATCGTCTTCCTGGTTACACGGGCAACAATGCCGGATCAGGGGATTACCGAACGTCATCGACGACTGGCCGAAATCACCGAAATGATCCACACTGCCAGCCTCGTCCATGATGATGTCGTCGATGAATCAGACATGCGGCGCGGCATTCCTACGGTTCACAGCAGCTTTGGTAGTCGGGTCGCTGTGCTGGCTGGAGACTTTCTCTTTGCTCAGTCTTCCTGGTATCTGGCAAATTTAGATAATCTGCAAGTCGTCAAGCTGTTGTCTGAAGTGATCAAAGACTTTGCAGAGGGCGAGATTCAGCAAGGGTTAAACTGCTTTTCTACAGTCTCGATCGAGGCCTATCTGTCTAAGAGCTATTACAAAACGGCTTCTTTGATGGCCAACAGCGCCAAGGCGGCCGCCGTTCTTAGCGAAGTTTCAGACGCTCAGACTCAAAGCATGTACCACTATGGGCGACATCTCGGTCTCGCCTTTCAGATTGTGGATGATATTTTAGATTTCACTGGCTCGACAGAAGGGCTGGGTAAGCCTGCGGGGTCTGATCTTAAAAGCGGCAATTTGACGGCTCCGGTTCTTTATGCATTAGAAGAAAAGCCTTATTTAGAGGCCTTAATCGAGCGCGAGTTTGCTCAAGAAGATGACTTAGAGCAGGCGCTGGCTCTAGTAAAAGATAGTCGAGGCATTGAGCGATCGCGCGAATTGGCCGCCAGTCATGCGCGGATGGCTGTAGAACATCTGTCTGAGCTTCCCGTCTCGGAGCCTCGGCAGGCACTGGTCAAACTAGCTGACTACGTTCTCAGTCGTCTGTATTAGATCGGACGCTTTATCATCAAGATAGTTCTGAAGGGTAGGTGATCATCTGCCCTTGTTTTTTGTGCGATCGTATGAGTGAGAAAAAAGAGAGCTGGAAGGGACGATCGCAGCCAGATTAAACGGCAAAAACTCTACAAAGTGGCAACAACTCAATCGCTTCAAACAGGTTTATTGTCACTCAAAATTTCGTACCCGCTTAAGTATGTACTTTTGTCAACCCTCTAAAGTTAGGCAAGTAGAATAATACTTTGGGGTGATCTAAATTTAGGTAAATCAAATTTTAATTAAACCAAGCAAAATCAAAAACGTAGCTCGTTTGACTATTTAACGTTCCTGAGCCTGATTGAATCGTTGACAGATTGAATGACTCAGATGCAGAAGAGAAAAGGTAAGTTGTTTACTGTTTACTAGAGCGACCTTTTCGATTAGAAGTTCCCCAATGCTGTTAATTTCATCGTTAATTTCATCGATTTGATAGTTGTCTTTCCTAAAGCTTCGCAGTGTAGCGCTTAGTCAAGTCCAACGCGGCTTTTCAGCGATAAATATAACTGGAGCGCAGCAAAAGAAAGCACTTGATCAAGTCATTTTTTAGCGAGTTGTAGCGCTATTTTGCTCATCAAAAATTTCCTGAAAGCAGTTCTACCGATGAGAATAAAGGGCACGTTCTCATCCCAGGGTGGTCAATTTCTTGGTCGTCTTTTCTTACCCATGACTGATTAAGGTAAGAAATTTCACCTGTATTCTATGACTTATAAAGCTGTGAAACATTGATCGATTTCAATTTTTAATGTGCCCTCATTCACCGCATCTTGGGAAATAAAACTATGTTTTTTCTAGGTCAAAAGCAGCCTCGCATTGCGTTGATTTCGGAACATGGCGACCCGGCCATTGAGATTGGTAAAGAAGAAGCTGGCGGGCAAAATGTCTATGTGCGTCAAGTCGGAGAAGCACTAGCTCGTCAAGGTTGGCAGGTTGATATGTTTACTCGTCAATCGGATGCAGACCAGCCTGCGATCGTTCAGCACAATCGTCACTGCCGTACCATTCGCTTGACGGCGGGGCCAAAGACGTTTATTCCCAGAGATGATTTGTTTCCCTACATGCCAGAATTTGTTCGAGCATTCCAGCGATTTCAGGCAGAGAACGGCGTTCAATACAAGGCGGCTCACACTCACTATTGGATGTCTAGCTGGGTGGGCATGGAGTTGAGAAAGCACCAATCTCTAAAGCTGTTGCACACTTACCATTCTCTCGGTGCGGTCAAATATCAATCGATCGCTACGATACCAATGATTGCCAAAACTCGACTAGCCACTGAGAAACTCTGCCTGGAAACGGCCGATCGCATCGTGGCCACCAGTCCTCAAGAACGTGACCATATGCGATCGCTGGTCTCGACTCACGGCAACATTGATGTGATTCCTTGTGGCACCGATATTCGTCGCTATGGCTCCGTTTCTCAGTCCGAAGCGAGACGGCAACTAGGCATTCCTCAAGATGAGAAAGTAGTGCTGTATGTGGGGCGATTCGATCGACGCAAAGGCATCGAAACGGCAGTCCGAGCGGTAGCGCAATCTCAACTACGCAGCCAAATTAAACTGATCATCGGGGGCGGCAGTCGGCCTGGTCAGAGCGACGGGATTGAACGCGAACGGATTGAGGGCATCGTCTCAGACGTGGGGCTGCAAAACGCGACTCAGTTTCCGGGTCGCCTGGGCAATGAGAATCTGCACCTGTATTATGCGGCGGCCGATGTCTGTCTGGTGCCGAGTCACTATGAGCCGTTTGGATTGGTGGCGATCGAAGCCATGGCCAGCCATACACCTGTGATTGCCAGCGATGTGGGCGGCTTGCAGTATACGGTGGTTCCTGAAGTGACGGGGCTTTTGGCTCCTCCCAAAAATGATGCCGCCTTTGCAGAGGGTATCGATCGCATTCTCTCTAACCCTGAGTGGCGCAATCAGTTGGGCAAGGCGGGTCGCAAGCGAGTCGAAGAGAAGTTTAGCTGGGATGGCGTTGCGTCTCAGTTGGGTGACCTCTATAGCCAGGTGATGGAAGAGCAGACTGTTGCGGCCAAAAATCGTTCTGCGGCAGTCAGCGCATAAATTGCAGCGAGTAAAGCAACCGGGCAAATTTGGCTGAGATAAACAACTTGATCTCGGCAAATTTGCCTAATTTTTGTCAGAACCTTTAGCGATATTCACCAAAAGCGGCTCACTGTACTTGCCAATCTTTGATGCGCCACTGGTTGTCTTGACGAATCAGAGAATAGCGAACCTTGAGATTGGTGTCTGTTTGGGTATCAAAAAGGCTGCCACCTCTATAGTATTTTCTGACTTCAGACGCGGTGGCGGTGACGATCGCCTGATTGGGATCAGTCGGATTTGCCTCAACAGAATCGACTTTTATAGTATGTTCATACTGAATGTGCAGCCCTTCACGTTTGGCTTCTTCAGAAGAGGCGCGCCATTCTGCGAGTTTGGGTTCTACCAAGATCTGATTGAGTTTGGTCGTTGCATAAGACTCACTCATCGCCTCTTTTTTGGTGTTGAGCCAAAATTCTAAAACTCGTTGAGCCGTCGCCTCATTCATATCACCTGCCAGTGGCGAATCGGGGACGACTTCAGGGATGGCAATTACGGGCTGATCGAGTTGTACCAAAAGCTCATTGCCAGCAGACTGTCCGGTGAGGGCCCGCAAGCCTCGAATGAGCAAAAACCCCAAAGCACCCACGGCAAGAATGCCCAACAGAACTAGGGGAAGGGAAAGCCTCGACTTTCTACGAGTTTTAGCAGGTCTCCCGTCCGATCGTCGCGGCGGCAAATCATCTGCGTCTGGAATGCGGTGGCCGTTATTGAGTTCTCCACGGGGGCGATCAACTCTGGGACGAGTGCGCGTTCCCACTGGGGGAGAGGAGTCGGTTTGCAAACTGCCTTCAGGCGAAAGTTGAGAGAGACGCTGGGCAGCAGGCATCGCCAGAACGTCATCAGTGAGGCGATCGTCAGTCGCGATCGTCGCTGTCGAGGCGCGACTCACGGAATGGACGGACTGATCCACTCTGCCATTTTGCCGGATCGGGGTCGATCGCCCGATGGGATTTGCGCCCCACTCGATCGGTTCAGCTTCGACGGGCAGTTCTTCTAAATATTCTTGAACCTGGTCATTGGCAAAGTAATCTTTGAGCGCTGCTTTTTGTTGAGCGAGGTCACGAAAATGGGGAAACACCTCATCCTGGAGCCAGCGTTCTGCATAGAGACACAAGCCAGGTAAGAGATCAGGGGCCCCTTGAGAATTTTCGCGGATGAAGGCGAGCGGCTCATATTCCTGGCTAAGTTCTAACGCACGGCTGGCTTCTTCGGTCTGACCCAACAAAAGCGAACAAACAGCCTGCTCTAAATGCACATCTTGCCGACTGCCGAGCCGCACCAGCATCAACTTCGCCCGTCGAATCAGGGCCGGCTGTTGTCGAGCAAACCCACGAGCCATCAGCGCATAAACCGCCAGATAGGTAGCAACGGCCGAGGGACGACGCGCCTCTTCTTCAAAAAGCGTTTGCTGTTCTTCGGCGGTCAGGTAGCCGCGCAGTTGTTGAATAAATCGCAAAAAGTCATCAATGCTTAACCCCGATTGATCGTTGCCCGTGCCATCGATGCCGCCGCGCTCTCGCAGCATATCTTGAAGCAGCCGCAACCCCCGGTGGCGATCGGGTGACTGTTCATCCGGGAGGGCCAACAGTTCCAAAATTCGGTAGGGACGCAGCTTAAACAGGTCAGCCTGAATTTCGCCTCGAACGCTGGCAAACAGACCTTCTCTAAGCAACAGTTCTTGCCCCGTTTCGAGGGCTTCGGCGGCGTTTTCATACTGTCCTTGCTGCCACTGTTCTCGACCCAGTTCTAAGCAGGCCAGGGCAACGGTCAGCACAATGTCTGATAGAACAATCTTGGGATCGCCCAGTTTGCCGTCTCTGAGATTGGCGCTGCCACTGGTGAGATAAGGTCGGCCGAGTCTGAGAACAAGTTCATATTCGCCCAGTTCTTGCAAAATCAGCAGTGCCCCGATTAGTTGTCTATCTTGAATCTCAATACTAGGGGACGGATCAGCCGCTTCGGGTCGATTGGTGCTTTGTGATACACCAGATGAACTGCTCGCCTCCAAGTCTGGCTCATAAGTTTTGGCCAAAAAACCTTCGTCATAGTCCCGGCGTTTTTCTGGACTCGACAACACGGCGTATGCTTCGTCAATCAACTGCCGACGAGTGGCGATCGCTCCCTCCGAGTACTCACGGCGCGGGAGTTGCAGCGTACGATCGCGATGTGCCTGCTTGAGTTGTTCGGCAGTCGCCTGGATGGGCAGACCCAGAATTCGATAATAATCGAGCGGAATACGCACGGTTGACTTCCCCAGCAGTGAGCGACAAGAGCAAAAATTATAACCGCAATCGAATGACTGTCATGATAACCCGTAGATACAAAGTCGGCTGTTTACCTTTAGAAAACTCTAGTTTGGGCGATCGCTTGATTTCTCACAATTTCTCACAATAGAGGTTTCTGGATTGTTGTGGAAGCACTATTCACTTAATAGAAGGTTAAGTTTTCAAGTTTTGCCATCAGACAGCAGAGAATTCTCTAGTTCAGTTGTTTGATCTTTGATCCAACAGGGCGGTATTTTAGATTAAATTGAGGGTGCGATCGGGTTAGCGCTTAACGCTCTGGATGAAACCCTGCCTTGTCCAGTGTCCAAAACCCAGCGTCTAACGTCCCGCATTTAAAGTCCAACGTCTAAAGTTCAACGTCCCCTCTTTTTGGGTATTGCAGCGAGGTTACTACAAGCAAATGGTACAAGAAAGAGCTTTACCGAAAATTCAATCTGCTTCTGCCCAGATCACAAAAGAAGAAGGGCTGGTACTTTATGAGGATATGATCCTGGGGCGCTTTTTTGAAGATAAGTGCGCTGAGATGTATTATCGCGGCAAAATGTTTGGGTTTGTTCACTTGTACAACGGTCAAGAGGCCGTTTCGACGGGTGTGATTCAGGCGATGCGGCCGGGCGAAGATTATGTGTGCAGTACCTATCGCGATCACGTTCATGCGCTGTGTGCGGGGGTTCCGGCTAAAGAGGTGATGGCGGAGCTATTTGGCAAGGCGACGGGCTGTAGTAAAGGTCGCGGCGGCTCAATGCACTTGTTTTCGGAGAAGCATCGGCTGTTGGGGGGCTTTGCGTTTATTGGTGAAGGGATTCCTGTGGCGACGGGGGCGGCCTTTCAGTCTAAGTATCGTCGAGAAGTTATGGGCGATGAGAGCGCAGATCAGGTGACGGCGGCCTTCTTTGGGGACGGGACGACCAACAACGGTCAGTTTTTTGAATGTTTGAACATGGCGGCGCTCTGGAAGTTGCCGATTTTGTTTGTCGTAGAAAACAACAAATGGGCGATCGGGATGGCCCACGATCGAGCCACTTCTCAGCCTGAAATCTACAAAAAAGCCGCCGCCTTTGGGATGCCCGGTTACGAGGTGGATGGAATGGACGTGTTAGCGGTGAGAGCGATCGCTCAAGAGGCGGTGGCTCGTGCCCGTGCGGGAGAAGGGCCGACGCTGATCGAATGCTTGACCTACCGTTTTAGAGGACACTCGCTGGCTGATCCCGATGAGTTGCGATCGAAGGATGAAAAAGAGCGTTGGCTGGCCCGTGATCCGATCAAAAAGCTGGCGGGCTATCTGTTAGAGCAAAATTTGGCGGATCAGTCTGAATTAAAGGCGATCGAGAAGAAGATTCAGGCGATCGTCGATGAAGCGGTCGAGTTTGGCATCAACAGTCCTGAACCCGATCCGAGCGAGTTGTACAAGTACATTTTTGCTGAAGATTAGACCGAAGATTAGGTAATAACAGAAATAGGTAGACAATAAAAAAGGGGGCCTCTGCTCCCTTGCTGTCCGCTTGTCTACGAAAAAATATTGGGATCACGCGATCGCTCAACTGGCTCGTCTGCGAGGGTTAGTCACAACTAACTCAAGTTCCCAATTAGGGATTTCTTCGACCAGTTTGGTCATGCGGCGCAAATCTTCGGCACCGTTGAGGGTCAGAGTGTCTCGGTTACGAACTTCGACGACGATCGTCTTGCTGGAAGTTTTAGCAATCAGGTCAAATCGACATTTTGCTAAAGCAGGCGGCAAGTCTTCAGGGGAAGGGTTAACGATCACAGCATATCCTTGCTCTCGGTATTCTTTAGCCAGCGTTAGAAGTCGCCGATGCTCTAATGGGGTTGGGTTGTTTGAGTGATTCATAGGAACTCAGTGGAGAATCTTAATCTAACTCTTCGGGATTGGGAGCAACTTCTACTCTTATATGTAGAAATTCTACTCCTAGACAAAATCCCTCTGCAAGAACAGGAGAGATGCCCTTTATCCGAAAAGATCCATTAAGACTACGCCGACGACTCACGAAATCCGTGATCTGGTAGTCATCTACATAGATTAGCCCATTCAGAGCGTCTCTCATAGGCTTTACAATATTATCACTGTCGGGAACCCAGTTTTCGTTACCCGGCTCTGCATCGTAGTAATGTGTAATGACCACTCGAACGTAGTTGCCGATCGGGGGTTTGTTTTGCCAACAGGCTTCGGCGGTTCTACGAACGGTTTGCTTCCAGTCTTGAAGGCGCTTTTTGTCTTTTGTTTGATGAGAAACTGGCTTCCCAGTCACGACGAATTCAAAGGGTAGCACTGGAGGTATTCCTTTGCGGAAGTTCTGGCGGATCAGCTACAAAAATTGAGATTAGAAATACACCCCAAAAGGTTCCTACCCATCGGTAGAGACTAATTTCGTCCATCTCCTATAGTAAGTCTGCACTCCATCGTTTGTGTGTGATGCAAGTCAGTAAAATCGCCTGCACTATGCGCTTTGAGAAAAAATTTTGACTGTTGAGATGGCAGACGAGATCTCTGGATTTTAGACGTTGGACGTTGGATTAAAGTTCAAGCCCGATCGCTGGTTCAAAATAAAATATTGAATGCTTTGAATGCTTTTCCGGATGAGGAGGGCTAATTGTGTATAGGGGAATGGTAGATGCACCCTGATATTGCCTCTGGCGTTCGCGCTGGGGGTTTTTTATTGAGCGCTCGTTTCCTCCAAAAGGTTCACTCCTCGGTTGGGGCACAGGGTGGATCGAACACGACGTAAAAATTTCCTTGCTTGACGCTGCGGTTTAGAAATCTAGCAAACGCTTCGGCATCCGATCGAGTCACCGTACGAACAATTTCACGAGGTCTGTGTCCTGGAAAGATGGCCACGATCGCCCAAGGTCGGTAGCTCATAAAATATCCTTTATACGCCTTATATGCAAAAAATTATAAGCGTATCAGGCGCATTTGAGATGTGCGCTTCGTAGAAGATAATTGGGACGATATACGCACCTATGAGCTAGAAGTTTTTGTGAGTCCGAGAGCGAGTTCGGGAGCCAGAGGCGAAAACAGAGACAAGCTAAATCTGACCGTGACACCGACCGCAAAAGCAAACCTCTCGGTCATGGCAAGTCAGCGCAATCTCAGCATGTCAGAGCTAATCGAGCAGATTGCACGACAAGAAATCAGCCTCAAGCCTGGAGCAAAAATTAGTGAGAGAGTATTGAGTGAATTAGTTGCAGAAGTGGAAGATCAACTAGCTGATATTGAGGATGACATTCAGGTATTGCAGCAGCAGCGCGATCGATTGAGGGGAAGACGCGATCGATTTAACCGCCTGTTGACCGAGATCCAGCAACAAGTGAACGAACAATCAGAAGAGCGCTAGTACACGCTTAAAGTTCCTGACCCGTGGGAGATTTAGGAGGCTGACCTCATACAGAATTAACTTTTTCTAACAGCGCAACGACGGCTAGTTCTTCACACTTCAAAGCGTGAGAATCGGCAATCACGATCGCTCCATATTCTCCCATTACATCATGCAGCGTTTCGTCTAAATACGCCTCAAAGACTGCTGGATGTACATAATATTTGCGGCAGGTTGCAGGGCGATTTCCCAGGTGAGCGGAGACTGTTTTTAGGGCTTGCGTAATGTTTTTTTTAGCCCCCGTTTGGGACGTAAACCGACCAATTTCTACCAGGTGAGAGGCCGCAAGAACAGTGCCAGCCCAGGTGCGAAAGTCTTTTGCAGTAAAGTCTTGACCTGTGACTTCTCTGAGATAATCATTCACGTCGGTCGAAGTAATATCCTGCGGCTGTTTGTTTTCGTCTAGATATTGAAACAACTCTTGACCGGGGATTTCTTGACAGCGTTTGACAATTTTGGCGAGACGACGATCGCTCACTTCAATCTCATGATCAACGCCACTTTTTCCGCGAAAACTAAACTCGATTTTTGTCCCTGAAACATTTACATGATCATCTTGAAGCGTCGTCAAACCATAGGAATTGTTTGCTTTAGCGTATTCCTCATTTCCCACTCGAATTCTAGTTAGCTCCATCAATTTGAGAATGGCCGCTAACACTTTTTGTTTGGGCAATCCTGGCAGCGACAAATCGTGATCCAACCGCTTGCGAAGGTCAGGTAACGCTTGACTAAACGCAATCATGCGCGTAAATTTTGTTTGATCACGAATCGATCGCCACAGTGGATGATATCGATATTGTTTGCGTCCCTTGGCATCGCGCCCCGTCGCTTGCAGATGACCGTTTTGATAAGGACAAATCCACACTTTTTTGTAAGCAGGTGGGATTGCTAAAGACTCAATGCGACTAATTTCATCGCGATCGCGGATCTGCTTGCCGTCTACATCCAGATAAATAAAACCCTTTTTGCCAGAAGGTTTGCGCTGGATTCCTGGAACATCATCCGTCACATATCGCAGTCCCACCGCCTCAGCAGACTCAACGGGATCAGTTGGAATGACAGACTCGATCGCCTCCTCAACAGAAGCTTGCTCAACCTTAAGCTGCATAATTCGTTACCTACTCGGAAAATCAGACGATTAGTTGTTTAAAAACTATCGAATCTGAGACCGAGCGAAATCCACACAGAAGTATAGTCTCAAGGAGCGATCGGGTAGAATTCATAAAAAACATGGCAAAACTTATCCTGATTCGGCATGGGCAAAGTATCTGGAACGCCGCCAACAAATTTACAGGCTGGGTCGATGTGCCTTTGAGCAAATTGGGGCGACTCGAAGCCGCCAAAGCCGCTTATCGATTGAGAAATTATCAAATCGATGTCTGCTACACCAGTTTGTTGATTAGAGCGATCGAAACCGCCGTCATCTGCCTGACCGAATATCCTGAAGTCTGCGCGGGTCACTCTCCAATCATTCAACACGCTGCCAACGACCCCGACTGGCGCGGCTGGGATCAGTACGAAGGCAACTCCGACGAAGAACTGCCGATTTTTCTCAGCCCCGCCCTTGATGAACGCTACTACGGTCAGCTTCAAGGACTCAACAAAGCCCAAACCGCCGAACAATATGGGGCAGACAGGGTGCAACAATGGCGGCGATCGTTTTCCACTCGTCCTCCCCAGGGCGAAAGTCTGCAAGACACCCTGAATCGCACCATTCCCTATTTTCAAAGTCGCATTTTGCCTCACTTGCAGGCAGGCGAAAACGTTTTGGTCGCGGCTCACGGCAATTCTCTACGATCGATCATCATGATTTTGGACAACCTCAACAGTCAAACGATCGCCAATTTAGAACTTATGACAGGTGTCCCGATCGTTTACGACCTTGATGAAGCAGCAAAAGTGACAGACAAAATCGTTTTGAATGAATCACTGTAGAGCGATCCTCTATTGATCAGGAAAGGAACTCCAAAATGGAAATCAACCACCCAAACGCCTTGACCGAAATCAAAAACGCCTTTGAGCGCTACGAAACGGCCCTCGTCAACAACGATCTCACCGTCCTCAACGAATTGTTTTGGGACAGTCCCCACACCATTCGCTTTGGAGTCACCGAAAACTTGTATGGATACGAATCGATTACAGCTTTTCGCAACGCACGGGATATTTCGAGTCTCGATCGCATTCTCAAAAACACCGTCATCACCACCTACAGCCACCACTTCGCCACCACCAACACCGAATTTCAGCGCAAAGGATCGGGTCTGATCGGCAGACAAAGCCAGACCTGGGTACGCACGCCCGATGGTTGGCGAGTCGTCGCGGCTCATGTGTCGCTCATGGCTTGAGCACCGTTGTAAATTTTTGTTAACATAAGTCGTCAATCAAACCTAGAATTGAGGAGAAAGACAGCATTTCTAGGGACATTGCCCTGAGTCGCTTTGGCATGATCGAGACCCTGTTTCACGCTTACACCCCCTTGCTCGTCTGGACAGGGTTGGGCATTCTCTCTTTTCGCTTTCTACCAGAAAATTTTCCGCGTTTCTTGGGTCGCAGCCTCTATTGGGTAGGCGTTCCCTGGCAGATTTTTGCCCTGGCGAGACAGACCGATTTTTCTCATCAAATAGAGTTAGCTCCCGCCATCACGATCGCCACCCTGGGTACTGGGCTACTCCTCGCCTGGCTCACCCTCCAAATCTTGATCTCACTGACCAGAGATTGGGCCATTCAAGACAAAGAAAAAAACCCGCCCCTCACTCCTCACTCCTCACCCCTCACTCCTCACCTCTTACTCAAATCCTGGGTTCCACCGCTTGATCGCCCCCATCAAGGTACCCTGATCATCGCCAGTACGATCGGCAATACGGGCTTTGTCGGTCTGGGGATCATTCCTGCCCTGTTGACGACGGGCGATATGAGTTGGGCGGTTTTTTTTAGCGTTACCCAAAATCTAATTGGCACTTACGGCGTTGGGGTATTAATTGCCAGCCACTACGGACGACCTGAGCAACCCAACCACGGCTGGCGACTGCTCAAAGATCTGGTCACAGTGCCCTCACTTTGGGCATTTGCGATCGGCTATTCTACCCAGTCAATTCCATTTGTCGGATGGGCAGAGCAGACGATCGATGCTTCTTTACTGTTCGTGATTCCTGCGTCCTTTCTGTTGATGGGAATGCGGCTCAGTCAGCTTCAAGGTCTTCAAAGTCTAAAAGCTGCATTGCTCCCGGTGCTGCTCAAAGTGCTGCTATTACCCGGTCTGGTTGGCATTGGCACGACGCTATTGGGGTTGTCTGGTGATCCCCGCCTGTCGCTCGTCTTGATGGCCGGAATGCCCAGCGCCTTTGCAAGCTTGATTTTGGCGGAAGAATATAACCTTGATCACGACTTGGCAGCCAGCAGCATTGCTTTAAGTACGATCGTGCTACTGGTCATGATTCCGCTATGGCTGGCGCTTTTTGGGCAATGAGTCTGGGCGATCGAGCGGGCTTTCTTAAAGAGACGTGAATTTGACAGAGATGTTTCGCTTCGTGATTCAGCACTTTCGCCCCCCAACCCCCAAAACTGGGGACTTCCAGACGGGATTTTTTGCTCAAAGTCCCCCAAACTTGAGGGATTTACGGGGCTGCCCGGAATGATAACCGCAGCGAAGGATTTCATCGGATTCACGTTAAGGAGACAGATGAGAAATAATTAACTGTAGAAAATGTATAAAACCATACTGCGATTTTAATCAATGGTAGAATCATCATGGAAAAGCTCGCCTCCAGCACATGTATGCTATCCACGCCTTCGCTCGAAGTTAAGAAAGTCCAGCCCAACATGAAAATCGGTCGGGTTCTGGTCGTCGAAGATGAAGATTTGATTCGCGACACGATCGCCCTCACCCTCAGCGAGGAAGGCTACGAAGTGCTAACGGCCGCCGACGGTCGCAGTGCTTTAGAGATGATTCAGACGGCGATCGGCAAAGGGAATACTCCCCCGCGATCGTTTCCTTCTGCTGCTCAAGAGTCCGCCAAGTTTGATCTGATGATTTTGGATCTGATGTTGCCCTACGTCAACGGTCTAGACTTATGTCGGTTTGTGCGCCGAGAAGGAAACAGCATCCCCATTCTGATGTTGAGCGCTAAAGGGACGGAGACCGATCGCGTCGTCGGGCTAGAAGTCGGGGCCGATGATTATCTCACCAAACCCTTTGGTATGAGAGAGTTAGTCGCTCGCTGTCGAGCCTTGCTGCGTCGGCATCAACAATTTCAGTCTTCGACTCAGGCTCCTACGCTTAAGTTTCAAGACATCACTGTTTTTCCTCAAGAATGTCGCGTCACGGTGCGCGGAGAAGAAGTCAATTTCTCGCCCAAAGAGTTCAAACTGCTCGAACTGTTTATGAGCCACACCAAGCGGGTCTGGTCAAGAGAACAATTGCTAGAACGCATCTGGGGGCCTGACTTTATCGGAGACAGCAAAACGGTCGATGTCCATATTCGCTGGCTCCGAGAAAAGCTGGAGATCGACCCCAGCAACCCTGAGTATCTGGTGACGGTTCGGGGATTTGGCTATCGGTTTGGCTAGATCTGTGTGAGAAGGGTTAAAAATGTGAGAAGGGTTAAAAATACGTCGGTTTGACAGACTTTTCGCGCTTCGTCGGTCTGTTCTTTTGCCCCCAACCTCCCCAATGGGGGACTTTTAGGCAAGATTTTTGGAAGGCTCTTACTTAGGGCGAAGGAACGTTTCCAAACCTGTATTTGAGGCCAAGTATTTCGTCGAGTTTACGCTAACAGCAGGTAGGACGATCGCTTTATCAAGTTGGTCTACTCGTTTTGGTTGACTTTCTATAGGATCGTGAATTGAATAAGATCGATGATTGCCTGGTTGCTTCGCCCCCTAAATCCCCCATTCTGGGGGACTTTGAGAAAGCAGACATTCTAGAATTTAAGGCAGTTTCGCGGTTCAAAGTCCCCCAAATTTGGGGGATTTAGGGGGCAGAAGCCGAATCAAACGAAGCGAAACCGCGAGAATTACAGGTTGTTTAATTCACGATCCTATAGCGTTTCTCAAATGCCACTCCCTGGGTTCGGTTAAGCTAGTAGGCGTTGATCAGTGCAAATTGGTCAATTGCCCCCGTGACCCTGTGGCTAACCTGTGGAATTTTTGTGGTTTCTGCTCGGACTCGCGATCGGACTGCTGCTACTGAGTTGGTTTCGATATCGACTCACTTCAAAACTCAAGCAGTTAACTCAAGACCTGAGTATAGACAATGTGGATGCTGGGCTATCACTGACATCTCAGTTGACCTTGGCGGTAACTCATCATCAGCGATCAAGCAGACAGCTAGAACGCCGCCTCGAAACCTGGAAACAAATTGTCGATCTAGCCCCGATCGGCTATTTGCAGGTTGACGAAGAAAATCAGCTTATTTGGTGCAACCCCTACGCCTGTCAAACGCTGCATATTCAGTCCCATAATACAAATCAGCCCCGATTGTTGTTGGAGCTGGTGCGATCGTATGAGCTAGATTCTCTGATCGAGCAGGCACGAGACAGCCAAAAGCTTTGTCAGCGAGATTGGACGTTTTACGCAGCTTCTGTCGATGCGGTCAATATGTCTGAGCAGCAGGCGATCCCCTTACGGGGGGTAGCGTTTCCCCTGGCAGAAGGAGACGTGGGCGTATATCTAGAAGACCGTCAAGAAGCCTTCACCTTGACTCAACAGCGCGATCGCTGGGCCTCCGATGTGGCTCACGAGCTAAAAACCCCACTCACCTCTATTCGTCTGGTTGCCGAAACCCTTCAATCTCGTCTGGAACCACCTACCCGCAACTGGGTCGATCGCCTGCTCAAAGAAGCGGTGCGTCTGAGTACCTTGGTACAAGAATTGCTCGATCTCGGCCAGTTAGAAATCAGTCCGACTCAGCGCTTAAATTTGAAGACGATCGACCTGGTAAATCTGATTCAGGCAGCGTGGCACAGTCTAGAGCCGTTGTCTACCGAAAAGTCAGTCGAGCTGGACTATCAAGGGTTGGATCACTTGCTGATTCGAGGCGATGAGTCTCGCTTACATCGAGTTTTTCTCAACCTATTCGACAACGCCCTCAAATATAGCCAGCCTCAGCATTCGATCGCGGTTCGTCTTGGTCTGCATCCCCTAACTCAACCCTCTAAACAAGCGACCCACGAAATTCAAATCGACATTATCGACGCAGGACAGGGCTTTCCAGACAATTCTCTACCCTTTGTGTTCGATCGCTTTTATCGAGCCGACCCTTCTCGATCGCGCAGTGACACTGAATGGCAACCTAACGCTGACATCGCCTTACAGCCTGTCCAATTAAGTAGCGGCAGCGGGTTGGGACTGGCGATCGTGCGGCAAATCGTCGAAGCTCATCATGGAAAGATTAGTGCCAAAAATGATCCCGGTACCGGAGGCGCGTGGTTACAAATCTTGCTACCTTGGTCAGAGCAGTTTGAATAGTCAGCCCCTATGCTGGACTTTGGGAAACATTGTGCCGCTGATTGAGGGATTGTGCCAATCACCATCTCATGTAATATTTGTACATAATAGTGGTTCTACATAGCTGCTTTGACACTACGGTTTTTGATTCCGCAATTTTAAGGATGTGTGTAGCCTCTGATTTATGTCTGAGAGAGTGCAAAAAATTCTGTCCCAGTGGGGCATCGCCTCCCGTCGTCAAGCCGAGCAACTAATCCTGGAAGGTCGAGTCTTGCTCAACGGGCAAGTCGCTCATCTGGGTGACAAAGCCAGCTTAGGAGTCGATCGCGTTGAAGTAGACGGCAAGCTGGTTCAATCGACCTCCACACCAGCAGGCGACATTTCGCGCCCTAGATCCCTTTATTTTTTGCTTAACAAACCAGCCGGAGTGGTCTCGACCTGCGCTGATCCCCAGGGACGAACCACTGTGATTGACCTACTACCCAACTCCTTGCAGAAGGGTCAGGGGCTTCATCCTGTAGGGCGATTAGATGTAGAATCAACCGGAGCGATCCTCTTGACTAACGATGGTGAATTAACTTACTATCTCACCCACCCCCGTCACATCATTCCTAAGACATATCAAGTCTTGGTAGCAGGCTCACCTTCGTCAGCAGTCTTGCGACAGTGGCAGCAGGGAGTTATGTTAGAAGGTCGAAAGACGTTACCCGCTCAGGTAAAATTTCTTCAGCGTTCAGATGTCCAGACTTTGTTAGAGGTGATTCTCATTGAAGGGAGAAATCGCCAGATTCGCAAAGTTGCAGAACAATTAGGGCATCCAGTGCTACAGCTTCACAGAACCGCGATCGCCACTATCCAAGTTGATCGTCCCCCTGTACTGAGTGGCCAATATCGCCCTCTAAAAAGTTTTGAAGTCCGTTTGTTGAAAGACCAATTTGACCTAACATCGATTAGGTTGCCAGCAGAGATCAAGGAGCAGAGCGTATGAATAAGCAAGTCCTCCAGGCAAACCGAGAGCAAGCAGAACGGCTGGCAGAGTTGGGAATGCGCTTGGCTCAGTTACGTCAGCAGCAAGAAATTTCTCTCGAAGCAGTCGCTCGGATTACTCGCATCCAGCCCAGACTTTTGAGGGCGATCGAGGAAGGCAATCTCAACATTTTGCCTGAGCCTGTCTACATCCAAAGTTTTTTGAGACAGTATGCCGACGCGATCGGACTGGATGGCGTAGAGTTTGCGAGTGCCTTTCCGACTCGGTTTGGTCTGCCCGAAATTCGTCCTTCGTGGCGCAGTTTGCCGGGGGCCCAGTTGCGCCCAATACATTTATATTTGCTTTATATGTTTTTGATCGTCTCTGCGGTCAACGGTCTTTCTTATTTTCTTAATCGTTCGTCAACTCAGGCGCAGCTACCAGAAGTACAGCGATTGCAGTCCGCACCAGGAACGGCGATTGGGCCGGTCAGTCCAATGCGAAACCCAACGACTCCGGTCGCCAACGTAGCCGCCAAGCCTGGAACGCAAAAGCCCATTCGAGTCGGGTTAACACTAACTTCTCAATCCTGGGTGCGGGTAGTCGCCGATGGCAAAACTGAGTATGAAGGCGTTTTGTCAGAGGGCGCTCAAAAGACCTGGATGGCTGAGAAGCAGGTTGTCATCCGCGCAGGAAATGCAGGAGGCGTGATGGTCACTTACAACGATAGTCAGGCAAAACAGTTGGGTCAGCCCGGTGCGATCGAAGAAGTAGTCTTTCCGCCTGATCCCCGCTTTGCTAATTTGCCGCCCGTAGTCAATGAGATGAGCGTAGATTCACCCGATCGCGCCTTTTAGACTGATCGAAACAATCCTGGTGACTAGGTAACTAAAGGTCGCAGCTATCCGAATAAATTCCGTCTTCGCAAACTCAAGATTCCTGAGATCTTTGAGCTTGCGGTGGCGCTTGTTCACCTGTCAGGGGGTTCAACCGTCATATCTAGTGACTGTTTGCCGCGATCGCTTCGATACAGTCTGGCTGATCGTGAGTGGGGCGATTGACTAGGGGACTGACCGCATAAGATTGCATCGCTTCCGATTCATAAGGGCGAAGCAGGGCTTGTAAAGCGTCTGTGTCCTGATTTTGGGGATCGAGCCAGCGATCGTAATCTTCGGGGTGCAGCATCACAGGCATCCGATCATGTACCTGACTCAGAAGTAAGTTGGCATCGGTTGTCAGAATGGTGCAGGTCTGCCATAGATCGCCCTCTGGGGACGACCACTGCTCCCACAAGCCAGCAAATCCAAACGTCTGACCGTTTTCTAGCCGAAAGTAAAAGGGCTGCTTCTTGCCCTGGGTTTTCTGCCATTCATAAAATCCGTCCGCCGTGATTAAACAGCGTCGTTTTTTGAAGGCTGATCGAAAGCTGGGTTTTTCGGTGACGGTTTCCGATCGCGCATTGATCAGTCTCGCGCCGATTGCCGGATCTTTTGCCCAAGTGGGGATCAGCCCCCAGCGTAAGGCTTTGAAGGTACGATCGCCCGATTCGCTCAAGATTGCCGGAACGGTTTGCGTCGGTGCAATGTTGTAGCGGGGTGTCCAGTCAGGGATGTCATCGAGATCAAAGGCGGAGGCGATCGCTTCACCTGTCAAGCTTTGAGTAAATCTGCCACACATCGTTAAAAAAGAGGTTGGTTAAAAAAGAGGTTTAAGAAAACGACTCAAAAAACTTGTGCAAAAAAGGTAACGAGCCAAACCTGACCCATTACCTGATAACTAAACCTATAGAAGAACAATCCAATTAAACGCTCTGAACCTGTTGTTTGAACTTACTTAAAGTTGATTTTTTGCGTATCTGCGTGATGCTTTACCTGAGAAACCACATTGTACGCATGTTCGCCGGGTTCTTCGCGTGCATCAACATTGCCTTCGGTAGGCCCGCCGATCGCTCGCCACTGAGCCAGTCCACCTTTGATTTCTGCAACGCTCTTAAATCCAGCTTCACGGAGCATTTGGGCAGCCTGAGAAGTTTCTTCAGCGCTGTTTCCGTAAACGTAGATATCGCGCTTTGACTCCAGATTCTTTTGCGCCATGTCCACCAACTCACTCAGGGGGAAATTCATCGCGCCCATGATTTTACTGTCGTTAAACGCTTCACGGGATCTGACATCCAAAATCGTCAGCGCAGGTTCGCCCCACTCTAAGCGCGACTTGAGATCATGAACTGAAGACTCTTTCTTCAAATCTGGGGGCGTAGGCGTGACATTGGGAAGTGCGTCTTTAGCGTCTTTAATAAGATCTTGTGGGTTTTTCATAATTGCCTCTGTGTCTAATCAATTACTCAGAAATTTTACTGAAAAAGTGAGCGGGATCTAATCTTTCTCAGGTGAGAGGAAGTGATTTTCTTTAGGCATAAATGAGCGCGGTCACAACAGATCCCCAACTTCAAAATCAGGGATCTGTACCGTTAATTATTCAGAATCACAAGCCTGGTGATCTGCGGTTAGTTAAAGCTTTGAGTTCGCCACGGAGTCGGATCAACTGACAATCCTTGAACGTAGAATCCCCAGTGTAGATGCGGGCCGGTCGCGGCACCCGTCCCCCCTAGGGCGCCGATCGTCTGTCCAGCTTTGACGAAATCGCCTTCTTTGACGTTGATGCGGCTCAGATGGAGATAAATGGTAGAAACGCCCTGACCGTGGTCAATTCCAACACAGTTGCCGTGAATTTTGAAGCCGTTTGCTTCTCGTCCCACTAGCGCCACTCGACCATCCGCAGGCGCGATAATGGCAGATCCAGAATTGCCCGCATAATCCACCCCCCGGTGATAGTAGTCCTGAGCAAACACGCCATTGTAGTAGCGACGTACTCCATACCCTGTGGTCGTTTCACCATTGTTGGGCCGCAGAAACTTACCTGACCAAAACTTTTGAGGACTGACAATTTTTTTGAATTCATCTACGCGATCGAACTCAAAATCGGTGCCGTCGTCACCTTTGCCCGGTGGAAGCCAGATGCGCTGCGTGGGAAACGATCGCTTCTTTAAGTTGACCGTCAAATTTTGAGTTTCACTGCCATCAGTGACCTTAAGAGAGAGGCGACCGGGACGATCAAGGGGAGTCGTCGGTAAGAGGGCGCGAAATTTCTGACTTCCGACCGCAAAGGTGGGATAGGATTTGTTCCCCAGCGTCACCGTCGGCGCAGCGCCTTGAGACTGTACCAAAACCGTGAGCGTATCGCCCAATTGAGGGTTAGCAGGTGTGATCTGAGCTTGTAGAGCGCGAGAAGGATGGGCAATCAAAATCGTCGCGATCGCCACACAGCCAGCCAAAATCACTTTTACAGGCGTTGAAAGTTTAAGTAAATTGAACATTCGTGGTGTGAGGAGTTGAGAAGAGGTGACTCAGTATCAGATTCAAGTCATTCTAGAATTGTTTCTCTCTAAAGTTGCATCATCCGCAATCTCGTCTAGAAAAGTTCAACAGTCTGTACGACTAGAGACGGTCGATCGCCCCCTGCATCCCCTAAACTTTTTCTAGCCTCAAGATGGATTCGCATGAAAACATACGACTGGATTGTAGTAGGCGCAGGCATGACGGGAGCCGCCCTCAGCTACGAACTCGCCAAGCAAGGATTTTCAACCCTACTTTTAGAGCAGCACGATCCCCTCCAGGGTGCGACTCGCTATAGCTATGGGGGGCTGGCATTTTGGTCAGGCACGACGGACTTAACGCGCCAACTGTTTGCCGAAGGCATTGAGATGCACCGTCAGCTATCGGATGAGTTGGACACAGACACGCAGTTTCGAGAAATGGATTTGCTGCTGACGATCGCCGCCCACAACGATCCCCAAAAAATGGCAGAAAATTACACTCCGTTTGCCATCCCACCTCAGTTACTCACCGTTGACGAAGCCTGCGAATTAGAGCCGCTACTGAATCGAGAGGCGATCTCCGGTGCCCTGATGGTCAAACATGGACACATTGAGCCAGAACTGACGACTCAGGGCTATTGTCAAGCCTTTCAACAATTGGGCGGAGACTTCAAAATTGCTCACGTTACAGGGTTGGTGAGAACCGGGGATCAAGTTTCTGGCGTGACGACTCGTGATCAAACCTTTCACAGCGCCCATGTCGTCATGTGTGCAGGAGGAATCAGCCGTCAACTGCTCAAAGAAGCCGGGATCAGGGTTAAGCAGTTTTTTACTCATGCAGAATTAATCGAAACGCCGCCTGTCGAAATCAAGCTTCGCACTCTAGTCATGCCTGCCGAAGGAGAGCGCTTTCAACTCGAAGCAAAATCGACCCAGCCCACCGTCGAAGACCTGTGGAACGAACCTGGACACGAGCCAACCCCAGCTATTCTTGACGCGGGAGCCATTCAGTTTCTCAACGGCACGATTCGTCTGGGACAAGTCAGCCGCACTTTAACTGATCCCCATGCGGCGATCGACCCCCTTCAAAGCGAGTCCGATCTGAGAGCCAAAATCAGAAATATTCTCCCCACACTGGGCGACCTACCGGGAACCTGGCACCATTGTTTGATTGCCTTTAGCAGCGATCGCCTTCCTCTCATCGGCGCAATTCCGGGCACGCGGGGCATCCATGTCTTCTCAGGCTTTAGCAATCCGCTGGTGGTGGTTCCCACAGTCGCCCGACGATTTGCGGCTTGTATGAATGGAAAAACCGACGAGGCGATCGTTCAATTGTCGCCCGGCCGGTTTGATGAGAAGGTCGTGTGAATTCGATAAGATTCTTCACTTCGATATTCAGCGCTTCTGCCCCCAACCCCCATTCTGAAGGACTTTAGACGAGAGTTCTAGTTCAAAGTCCCTGACTGGTGGGGATTTAGGGGGCGAAGAAGGCTTGAACGTAGCGAAAAATTTCATCGAACCTACGGTAATGTCTAGAAGCTAAACTGCGTTCGGAAGCTGCCCACAAAGATCGTTGGATTGACTTCAAAGTTGTTGGGGTTGAAGATCGCGTAGAACGTCGGCACTACAGCAATATTTTGAGTCAACGGATAAAAATAGGACGCTTCTAACTCATACTGGGTGCCACCGTCGCCACCCCCCGATGCAAAGAATCGCCGCCCCCTTGTGATGTCCATCGGCATCAAGAAAGTGACCGTACCCAACGCACCTTTTTTACCCAGATCAGGGAAGCCGACCCCCACCTGGAAGGACTGAGTTCTGACTCTTCCATCCACCGGATTCAGATCAATATTCGCGAAGCTGTAGCGCCCAAATACACCAATCCCAGGAGTCAGCGCCCAGTCAAAGTTTACGCCAAACATATCCGCTGAGGCGTATCTCAGTCCACCACCAATTCCCCCCTCTGAGAAACCAGGGCCCGCATCCATGTAGCCATAGGGAATGGGTTCTCCGATCGCTCCGCCCACCTGTCCGCCGTAGGCCTGAATGCGCGAGTGGTTGTATTGAAAGCGCAGGTTGATCTTGTCGTTGGGCGAGAAGGTGAGTTCTGCTGATGTCGTGTTGGTGCCGCCAAACAAGCCAAATTGGGGATTGCTCGACGTATTAAAGCCAAACTGAGCAGGTAAGAATTCAGTGTTTTCACCCAAATAGCCGAGCGCTAGACGAAACTGTTTGCCCAGATTGATTTCAACGACGGCTCCTGAACCCCGGTCGATCGAGTTGGATTGAGTGCTGTTGGCGGTGTCAAAGCTAGCTCCCGAATTGAAGACGAAGTTAAAGCGATTGAAGTCAAAGTGACGATACCAGTTGATGCGAGGGCCAACGGTGACTTTGACATTTTCGCCCACCGGAAAGCTGTAGAAGAGATCGTGAATTACGACATCAGGACGACCGTTGACCGTTCCCGCTGATTGGTCGAAGAAAGGAACACCACTCGCATTAAAAAAGCCAGCCGACGCATATTGGTTGTAAGGAGAAATCGAGTTTCCAGCCGCCAACTGAGTCACCAGCAGATCTTTTCCGCTAAAGGAGGTGTTGAGGGTCAGCCAGGTCAAGAAGCCCATCGTGATGTTGGGATCGGTGGCTGTTAGGGTTGTAGGCAGTCCTCCAGTTCGGGTTGCAAAGAATCGACCGTTCCCAGGATCGTTGGCTCCAGAAACGGGCCCTTCATACAAGACTCCGCGCCCGGCGGTCGCGCCTGTGATGTTGACCCAGACATTTCCTTGAAGCTTGGTGGTGGTTGAGAACTGCTGCTTTTCTAAAGTGGTGGCTCGCGCTTCGAGGGCATCGACCCGTCCGCGCAAGGTAGCCAGTTCTGCGGCAAATTCTTCTTGCAGTTTTTGCAGCGTCGCCAGATCCTCTTTTTTGACGAGATCTGCGGTGGCTGCGGCGATTAATTCATTCACGCGATCGAGACAAGCATTCAACCCAGCCGCAAACTCATAGCGAGTCATGGCCCGATTGCCGCGATAGGTTTTGTCGGGATAGCCCGCAATACAGCCGTAGCGCTCAACCAGCGACTGAAGTGCCTGAAACGCCCAATCTGTGGGGCGCACATCGCCCAACTGAGAAACAGAAGTCACCTGCGACATGGGGGTTTCTGGAGTCTCTTCGGCTTGATCTAAAGAGGCAATGCTTTCGATCGCATCCAAGCTTGAGCTTGTGGGAACCGTCGCATCGGCAACTTTGAGCGGAGAAGCAGGAGCAACCGCAGTCTGAGAAGAATCAGCAACCACCAGATCAACTTTCTCTAGCAGATCTTGGGTATCAGTCGGCTGCGCTGCGGAACCGATCGTAGAGTTGGATACCAGTAACGTCGCCCAAACGGCTGGAGAAAGCAGCAAGGGCTTCCAGAAATTAGACTTACTCAACATACAGCCTCACACCTATCCGAACATAACTTTGGTGTGTATCGTACCAAACAAGTGTTGTCGAGACTGTAACTTTGTGAACAGAAAAAAGTGAGGAGTGAGGAGTGAGGTGTAAGGCGGAAGGAGTGAATGCAGAAAAGTGAGGGGTGAAGGTGGAAAGCGATCGCTTCATTCTCCATCACCCGCTTTTGAGTCTTACTTTTCTTTTGCCTCCAGGGTTTCTAGCCGACTTTTTAGGGTCTGATTGTCTTTTTTTAACTGATCGAGTTCTTCGCGTAGCTGTTTGACGGCTTGATCGGCACCTGCATTTTTTTGGACGGTTTGGATCGACTCTTCGGCAATGCGGCGCACTCGGCCGTCGGGAGTCTGGTCAGCCAGAGATTGCAGAATGCCGATCGCTTTGGTCGTTTCCATCTGTCCCAGTCCAACGGCTACTGCCACTTGAGTCAAGAAGAAGGTTTCGCGTGAGAGTTCTTGAAAGCGAGACAAAATTCGCTCTAAGTTGAGATTGCTCTGTCCGCTCGAAATCGCTCCCAAGGCTCGAATTGCCGTTAGACGCAGCGGTTGAGGAACGCCGATCGCCGTATATTCCAGCACAAGATTTAGCGCTGATTCTGAGGTTTTGAGTTGGCTGAGGGCACCGATCGCCCCTGATCTGACCACTTCATTCCAGCCCTGACGCTCTTTGAGAACGGTTTCGATCAGCTTCAAAAGGTCGTCGTTTAACTCGTCGGAGGTGGCGACTTTACCCAAACTTCTCAAGGCGGCCGCTTCGACGTAATAGCTGGCATCGCCTTGCTCAACGGTCGATTTGAGCGCTTTGTAGCTGTCGGTTGCTTTGATTTGGGCGAGACTTTCGACGATCGCTCTTCTCACTCGCGCATCTTCATCCAACAATCCGGTGAGTAGTCCTTGTAAAGCCTGGTCAAGCCGAATGGCAGCCAAACTTCTGGCAACTTCTGAACGCACTCCCCAAAAGCGATCGCTCTTTAGCGCTTCTGACAGGACTTTGACGACTTCTAACCCGCCTTTTTTGGCCAACGCTTCCGCCGCATAAATTCGCGAAACGGGGTCAGGATCATGCTGAAGTTGGGCTTTGAGTTCTGAAACTGGATACTCCAATTCGACCGTCTTTAGATAGGAGTTGCCCACATCAAAGCTGACAAAATCAGGCTTTTGTTCGAGGGGGAAGTAGAAAGTCTGTTCGCGATCGTGAATCCGAACCGGAAACGTTTTGAGTTGAGCTTCTGGCTGCCTCTCCTCACTCCTCTCTCCTCTCTCCTCACCTCCCACAAATCCAAATCCGATTGGAATCTTGAGATCAAACAATTCTTTGGTTTCGCCTTCTTTGACCTGAGTCTGCGTCACTGTCACTTTGGCGAGATTGCTGTCACCATCCCAGGAGTAGGCGATTTTGTAGTCAGGATGACCGCCTCGAAAAACGTACTGATCAAACAAAAATAGTAGATTTCGTCCTGTTGATTTCTCGATCGCTCTCAACAAATCCACCGTCTCAACCGTTTTGTGAGCGTTGTCGTGCAGAAAAGTGGCGATCGTTTTCCAAAACAGGTCGTCTCCCAACTCAGTGCGAATCATGTGATAGACGCAGGCACCCTTTTCATATAAGTGACGATCGTAGAGTTCGATCGCTTCTCGATAAATGTGGGTGACGATCGGGCGACGGTAGCGAGACGCATCTTCATCCAAATAGCTGCGGGCTTCTCCGAGCAAATAGTAAGCAGCCGTTTCAGCATCGTATTCATGGTTCATCCACAGCACTTCGGCATAAGAGGCCATGCCTTCTTTGATCCAGGCGTGTGACCAATGCTTGATGACGACCAGATCGCCAAACCATTGATGTGCCAGTTCGTGAGCCACCAGCGTCTCGGTACTGCGGTTGTCGATCGCCGCCCGTTCATCTAAAAGACAGCGATCGGTGAGCAGCGTGGTGGACGTATTTTCCATACCACCAAAAATAAAGTCATCGACACAAACCTGCGCGTATTTAGGAAACGGATAGGGATAGCCATAGGTTTGACTAAAAAACTCAATCATTTGCGGCGTTTTGCCCATGCTGATTTGAGCTTGCTTTTCTCGACCTTTTTCGACGTAATAGGTGACGGGCTTGCCCTTCCACTCGTCCTTAAGTTCCGCAAAATCACCCACCGCCAGTGTCATCAAATACGTTGGGTGAACCTGCTTTTGTAGCCAGTGATAAATTTTGCGATCGCCCTCCAAATCGACGCTGATCAACTCACCATTAGAAATCGCCGTATACTGCTGCGGCACACTCACCCGAATCTCGGAAGTCGTCAACTGCCCCGGATAGTCAAAACAGGGAAACCAAAAGCGAGAATCTTCATCTTCGCCCTGAGTCCAAACCTGCACAGGCTTTTGAGGATAATGCTCGTCAGGAAGAACGAAATAAATACCCCGCTGAGGCTTCTCGACGCTGTAGAAAATCGCCACCTCGATCGCCTCTCCTGCCTGAGTCGGCTGCTTGAGACGAATGTGTAGCTGATCCCCGTCATAGTCAAACGGCTGCTCAACTTCGGACACTTTCACCGTTTGAATCTCAAGATTCACCGCATCTAAGGTCAGGCGATCGATTCCACTTCTTACCGGATTGAGCCGCGTTACACAAGTGCCCTGATAGCTCTGATTGGGAATATCCAAACTCAAATCGAGACAGATATGCTCCACTTGACCGGGACGATCGGGATTGTAGTGAGGTCGTGCGCCGGGCAGTTCAAAGGACTTGTGACGACTGTCGGCATCAAAATAGGAATTCAGCATGATGAATGGAGCAACCTTAAAGGTTCAGTGAGAGACGGATTCAGTAAGAACAAGCATAAACTCGTTATGACTATGGACAATATCAAAAAACGGATGGAAAAGCTGTGGAGAAAAAAGTTTTTACCCGCGCCTTCACTCAGTTAGCAGACCAGCTTGAGATTAGACTCCTCCCAAAAGAGCCGCCAACAGCGCTTTCTGAGCGTGCATCCGATTCTCTGCTTGATCCCAGAGCTTTGATTGTGCGCCCTCCATTACGCCTTCGGTAATCTCTTCGCCGCGGTGAGCCGGGAGACAGTGCAGCACGATCGCATCCTTATCCGCATAAGTCAGCAAATTTTCATTCACCTGAAAGGGCTGAAAAATCGGAATCCGACTGTCGGCTAGATCTTCTTGCCCCATGCTGGCCCAGACATCGGTGTAGAGAACCTGAGCATCTTTGGCGGCGGCGATCGGATCGCTAGTCAACAGTACCTCTGACTTTCCGGCAGCGATCGTTCTGGCTTGTTGGACGATCGTTTCACTGGGTTGATATTCCGGCGGCGTGGCAATCCGCACATTGATCCCCGCCAAAGCACAGCCCAACATTAGAGAATGCGCCACATTGTTGCCATCGCCCAAATAAGTCAGCGTCAGCCCAGACAGCGAACCAAATTTTTCTTGCACTGTTTGCAAATCCGCCAAAATCTGACAGGGATGTTCTAAATCAGTCAGCGCGTTGACGATCGGAATCTCCGCATACTCAGCAAACACCTCCAGATCTTGATGCTCAAAGGTACGAATCGCCAAAATATCGAGGTAACGATCGAGGACTCTAGCGGTATCAGCGATCGGTTCACCCCGGCTCACCTGAATCGAACTCACATTCAGATCCAGCACTTGCCCACCTAGCTGATAAATTGCCACCGAGAAACTCACACGAGTCCGAGTAGACGCTTTGTAAAACAGCAGTCCCAAAGTTGGCGCATGACCTTTGACCTGGCAAACAGGATTAATTTTTCCTGCCTTCATTTGGGCGGCAATGTTTAACAGTTCGTGCAGTTCATCTGCGCTCAAATCGACCAAACTCAACAGATCTCGTCCCTTCAATTCGCTCATGCCCATCCTCGGTAGTTGCCAAAAAAACAAAAAATCTTGCACCTCAGACTGGCACAAGCAAATCATCTTAAAACCCTACCAAATCTGACCCAGTTAGCCTAGTTTTTTTAGGGATGAAGGAGGAGGGATGAAAGGGTTGTTCGGATCGATTTATAGAGTCCAACGTTTCTCGCCGAATTTTTAGCAGCCTACTTCTCATTGAGAAACCATGAAGAACGAAACCGTTTCCAATTCATCCCTCCTCGCGCAGCGGATTACCCCCAAAGGGGGAACAGATCATCGAAGTTCTCCCTCCTCGCGAATGCGGGGCAAAGCCCTCCCTCATCCCTCATCCCTCCCTACGCCGCATTCCTCAGTTCTGCGGTTTTGACTGCAAGCTGCTGAGTCTGATCGCCTCGTTGGATCTGGACTTTGAGGGTTTGTCCGAGGCGGCTGTTTTCAACGATCGTTTGGAGTTGTTCTGCGGAGGCAACCTTTACTCCATCGATTTGGGTCACAACATCGCCTCGACGAATGCCTGCGATCGCCGCTGGCGTATTGGGCAAGACTCGCACCACAATCACGCCATTCAGTTCAGGAACGGTGAAGGGAGAATTGGGATCGCTGTTGTTTTGTTGAGCAATTTCTGGAGTCAGCGTTGTCATCTGAACGCCCAGATAAGGATGAGGGATCTTTTCGCCCCGCGCCAACTGATCTTTAATCGACTTGACCTTGTTGATCGGAATGGCAAACCCAATCCCCATCGCATCGGCTCGAATCGCCGTATTGATGCCAATCACTTCCCCGCGATCGTTTAACAACGGGCCGCCCGAATTGCCAGGGTTGATTGCCGCATCGGTTTGAATAAAGTCTAATCGCTTGTCAGGAATGCCCACCTGAGCGCTCGATCGCTTCAGAGTACTGACGATCCCCAGCGTGACGGTGTTGTCTAAGCCGAGGGGATTTCCGACGGCGATCGCCCACTCTCCGACATCAATCGCATCCGAATCGCCCAACGGAGCTATGGGCAAATTGGTGCCGTCGATCTTGACGACTGCCAAATCGGTCACTTCATCAAATCCGCGCACCTTGCCTTCAAACACTCGCCCATCTTTGAGCGTCACCGTCACTTTGTCTGCGCCATTAATCACGTGAGAGTTCGTTAAAATCACGCCACTCTTATCGATCAAAAAGCCAGAACCCTGTCCCCGCAACCGCTCTTCTCTGGGCATCTGAGGAATGACCTCTTCGCCAAAAAAGCGCCGAAAGAAGGGATCTTCAAGCATGGGGTCAGTGGTTGCCCGACGAGTAATGGTTCGCTCGGTGTCAATCCGCACGACTGCGGGGCCAACTAGCTTAACCGCCTCTGCCACAAAACTCCCTCGCTCGATCGCTCGACTCTTCAATGCGATCTTTTCTTGAGGCGCAACCGCTTGAGACGCAACCTCCGGAGTCAATTTTTCTTGCAGGGCGGCCGCTTCAGCCGAAAACTGAAGTCCGATAGCGCATCCCAGCGTCAGAAGACAGGTCAGCACAATGGCTCGAACTCGACGAAGAACGTTGAAAACCTTGGTGAATCGCATAGCATCAACTCATAGTGCAAACGAACAGTTGCAAAGCGATCGAGGAGTGATCCTCTGATCCCCACCTACAGTCTAAAGATTCTTGAGCGGGGGTCATCAAAGAACGATCGACAATTCTGTTTACAACAGTTAAATCTATTCTGCCAATTTCGGAGTAGACCTGGGTAATGGGTTAGCCTAGAAACCCTTTAACATCCATTAAGATCGGGAATACCCCTACAGACCCCTTCGCAAAAAACACCAATGACAACATCAGACCTTCCCCGCAGCGAGAATTTGAAAGATTCTGCCGATCAGACTCACGATCATGGCGCTTCTGATCATCCCCATGTCCATAGTGAGGAATCTGTCCGGCAGGTCGTCAATCGTCTGTCTCGAATCGAAGGTCACATTCGGGGGATCAAGTCGATGGTGCAGAGCGATCGCCCCTGTCCTGACGTTCTGGTGCAAATTGCGGCGGTGAGAGGTGCCCTCGATCGCGTAGCCCGCATCATTTTGGACGAACACCTGACCCAATGCGTCGCCCGTGCCGCAGAAGCCGGAAACATTCAAGAAGAAATCAAGGAGTTAAAAGCCGCCCTCGATCGCTTTCTAATTTAGCTTCACACTTAATTTGGCTTCACACTCCTACGAGAGGAAATCGCTACGTCAGGCAAAGAACAAGGGATAAAGCCAATTTCAACTCTTCTTTCATCCCTCATCCCGAAGCGGAACAAAGTTCTCCCTCCATCAAACCACTTCAAACAACTCCCTCAACTCCTTCTGAGGCGCATCAGGTTTGGCGACGATCTCTACAACTTTGTTGCGGGCATTGGCTTGAAAGACAGATTCCACACAGACTTGAGCCACCTTAGTGCGAGGAATACTACCATCAAACAAAGTGTCTGCCGAGGATAGCACGATCGCATCTGCGTTATCTTCATTCTTCAGCCCACCAGGACGCACAATTGTATAAGTCAGCCCGCTGTTTTGCAGATATTCTTCTGCCTGCTTTTTCCAGACGAGAATCAGCCAAAACAAATTTAATGGGTGAAAAAACTTTGAAGTACAAAGCGAAGTCACCAGGACAAAATGTTCGATTTCTTTGAATTTAGCGACATCAACGAGGTTTTTTGTGCCTTCATAATCCACTTTGTAAGGGCCCGTGGGATCAAAGCTGGGACGGGCACCCGTGGCACAAAACACAATCGTACTGTCTCCCATTGCCGAGCGCAGGCTTCCTGGATTCAAAACATCCCCAGTAACTAGCTCGATTCCGGTTGGCAAGACCGATCGGGCTGTTTGCGGGTCGCGTACCAATGCTCTTACGGGAATGCCGCGATCGATTAGTTGTTGAACAATTCGCCGTCCCGTTTCTCCGGTTGCCCCTGCGACAAATGCTTTCATAAACAGTTTTCTCTCAATTAAGCTGATTGCACATTTATCAATCTAATCGCTATCCTGTCATCTGGTTTAAGAAGGAGGCGATCGTCAACCGCCTTCAAAACATGGCTCAAAAATGACTCAACCTAAATTTGTGACTCAAATCATTCCCAGATTTCTCACGCTGTTTTAAGATACATTGCGTAACGTTAAATCAAATTAAACCAAACTACGTAGAACAGATCTCAGTAATCCGCATCACTACCGAGCTTTCACCGGACTTGAAGCCTGGATCTGCAAAAACATTCAACCTCCTGGGAATTACCGTATCCGCAATCACCGCAAACAATTGCCAATAAATTTAGATTGTATAAACTTTCGGGTCTGAAGCCAGATCGCAGTGAAGGAATCAATATCCTGGGGGAACTTTGGACTATAGACCCACGGCAACTTACGCAAGAGAGTGTCCATGCAGTCCCATTCGACCGATTCACCGAAGCTTCGCATCGTGAGCCGTCCAATTGCTCAACCTGATGCAATCCCATCACTTGACCCTAGCCAGGAGACGCAATCCCCAGCGTGACCGAGCCAACCCAATTTCACAGCCACTTTGTTGACAGCATGGAGATGTCTGCTGACCCCAAGACTGTCGCAGAATATTTGGATGCTCATCACGGTTGGTTTCGACGCTGTGCCCATCCGATGCAGGTGGATGCGATCGGGCAAAATAGCTATGCGCTGACGATCGGCAATTTTGGGGCGTTTGGCTACGAAATTGAACCCAAAGTCGGCTTAGACCTATTGCCCCAGCAAGAAGGCGTTTATCGGATCGAAACGGTGCCTGTGCCCGATTATGTGACCGCTGGCTATGAAATCGACTTTCGAGGCGCAATGGAGCTAGTCGAGCTTTCTCAAGTCCAAGCATCTTTCAAGACGACACGAATCCAGTGGCAGTTGGATCTGCTTGTCAGCATTCAGTTTCCCAAATTTATTCATGCCCTCCCTGATCACTTGATTCAAAAAACGGGCGATCGAGTGCTAAAACAAGTCGTTCGACAAGTCTCACGACGGCTCACTCACAAGGTACAAGAAGACTTTCACACATCGAGAGGCTTACCTCTACCCAAGCGTTCTAGAAAATGGATTTAGGCATTAAATTTAAGCCATTAAAAACCCCCCAACAGATCATTGGAGGGTGTCCTATAAAACTCCTATAGAAAAGACTCAGTACCTACCAGCCTTTCTCAGACTGACTTAAAACGTATTCAGCGACAGCTTCTATCTCGTCATCCTGAAGGCGACCTTTAAAGGAAGGCATTGCGTTTTTGCCGTTTATCACCTGAGTTCTAATTGCTGCTAGAGAGTTCATACTGTATTTCTCTAGCGCTTCTTTCCTTAACGTTTTGTTGGCGATGATGACGTTGTTACCCCCAATGTGGCAAGCCGAACAGTTGGCGTTGAAGATGTGCTGACCGTCCGGTTTGAGGGCCCAGGCAGGCTGAGTGAAGGTAAAAAACGCGATCGCCAGCAACAGAATGGGCAGCAGTTTTCGCAAGGCGGTTCTCCCCGATTCGGTGATGATTGTAAGGCTGAATGTTTGTGGCAAACTTATTCTATGACCTTTGTCAGTGGTTTTTAATCAGCCTAAACAACCAACGCTAATAATCAACCCAGCAAGAAGGAGAACCTGCGATCGCAAAAAACTAGCCCGCAACGACAACCTTTCCAACCATGCCAGCACCGCGATGAGGCAGGCAGAAGTAAGAGTATTCACCCGCAGGTGCGTCAGCAGGAATGGTCAACTCAAAGGACTTACCAGCGCTCTCTAGCCCTTTGTGAGACAGTTTGTCTGCCAAGTCTTTGCTGCCACCGGGAATTTTGGAAACGTCAAACACCACATTGTGAGGAGGTAGCGCGCCAACTTCCCACTTGACGACATCACCAGGCTTGACGCTGACAACTTTGGGTTCAAAAACCAACCCTTTGTTAGTGCCCATCTTCACGGTGTAGGTTTCAGCAGATGCGGGGTTAACTGCGACAAATAGACTGCCAACCACTAGGAGAATGGTGCAGAAAGCCAGGGAGAGACGCTGCGTAACGGAAGCAATTGATTTCATAGATTTCTCTGGAATACGAATATTTTCCACTTCTCTCTATATTTTACAACCTGGCGGACTCTACTTTGACAAGCAGTCAAACTTCTCTAAAAGGTATTTTTCAAAGGGTTTGAGAGATTGTTACTGGGAGACGATCACACCATTCCATTCTCAAGGAGTGATCTCCGTACCGCACTGGTTCAGCAATGTGTCAAGTTCTCTCATGACCTTCCACGGACTTTGCCCCCGAAGGGGAGCCACGATCGCCGCCTCATGAGGATTTCTACCCATTTTTTTGACGGTGGCGATCGCTAATCGAGTCGGCAAGCCTCGTCCACTAACCAACCAGGCCGCCAGCACCTGTCCCGTTCTCCCAATGCCGCCCCCACAGTGAACGACAACCTTTTCATTTTGTTGGTCAGCGACTTTGAGAAAGGGCAGGATTTGCTGAGTTAGCGTCTCACGATCAGCCAGTTGAAAGTCCGCGATCGGACTCCAACAAACGCGATCTGTGCCAAATTCTTGCTGATAAGCCTCCAACAGATTTATCGAGAAGGGGGTTAATTGCGCTGTAGGCAGCAGACAGCAAACTCGCTGAATTCCTTGATTTCGCATAAATTCCAACCACTCGCTAACGTTCTGCTGAGAGTGGCCAGGTCTTGCAGCCCCAAAAACGATCGCCTCTTGTTCTCCAGCAGCCGCAAATCTGTATGGACTCATCATTGTTTCTCCAACAAAAAGAGAAGCCTCTGACAGAAACTTCTCTCCAGTTAAGCTCAAAACTTAAGATTTAGAACTGCCCCAAACTATCTCCCCATCCCGGTGCTTTTTGAGCAGCTCTAAGAATAAATCCAGCAACGCTTTCGACCTCAGCTTGAGACAGCCAGCTTGTGGGCACCTTGCGGCACTCAAATGACTCCTCACTCCCGTCATACAGCATTGGGGCGCGCATAAACTCAACCAGACTGGCGATCGTATCTCGCGGTGGCATGGCTCCTTGTAGCGCTTTGAGCGACAGCGGCACCCTGGGATTGGGCAGCGTTGCGCCTCCTACATGGCAGGTAAGACAACTTTGCTCAAAAATTTTCTTGCCGCTGGCTAGCTCCTCTGCGGAAAACAAACGGCTATTGCCTTGATGGTCTAGCTCCAAAGAAACGGGATCACTGACTTTGAGGTAATTAGTGACATATTTATCAGCAGCATAGGCAGGCAGAGTCACCATCCACAGACTCAGACAAGCCATCACACCAGATAAGACGCGAACCCACGACGATCGAGACAGCATTCAACTCTTGTAGTAATGGTGTGTAAAAAAGCAGGCTCTTTTGAAATCGTTGCGATCAAGAAAAGAACCTGCCCTGACGAAAATCATCGCTTGCTTTTAGTAGTGGATTTTGCCACCGCCCCATTTGTCGCCTACGATCTTGGGTTGCAGCAAAACGTGGCCCGCGATCGCCACCAGATCATCCTGCGTCAAGTTACGCATTTCTGGAAACAGATCTTTGCTCTTGAGACTGGGGTGAATCTCTGAAATCTCATTCGCGCCATCGTAGCTAGTAGGCACCTTCATGTAGTCAACCAGCGCCTCAATATTGTTACGGTTGGGAGTCGCGAGAGACAGCGCTTCTGGGTCAAGACCCACGTTGGGATCGGTTTTGGTAACGCCGCCCGCATGACACTGAGCGCAAGCATATTGGAACAGTCGCTTCCCTTCTTTGACTTGCTTCAGGCTTAGCACCGTCGTATCGCCCGACTCATTGAGCGGCACAGTCCGAATGGCTTTATCGAGTTCTGCCGCGTTCGCGCTGGGGGCAAACACCTGAAAAGTAAAGAATACAGTGGCTACAGCAAGCCAGAAGTATCTTTTAAGCATGGTTCTCCTTAAATGTGGCTCGGTTATCAGAATCACAACACAACAAGCTGGCTCAATCGATCGCGCCCTCTACCCGCTGGCAAGAGGTGCGACAAGCAGACACATCTTTTAAGAAAGTTCACAACTGATTACATAAATCCACTGGGTTTCTCAGAAATGGGATTTCTCTGAAAAGGTCTCAATGGTGTGAAGTGGCGAAATTTAGATGATGTTTGCTGATGATAAAAATTGACCTCTTTAATACCAATATCATGTGAATGCCCCGATCCAGCGATGAATCTTAGAGATTGAGTATCTGGTGAGAGCAGGAAGCAGCTAAGCGAAGTAACGACAGATGGGAGAAAAAGATTTATGAAAAAAAGACATTGAGCGCTTAAGGTTCAGAAAAACTCTCGATGTCCTCTTCTATCAGTCAAATTAACGATTTTTGAATCTTTTCTACTTCTCACCGCCCAAGCCTAAAAACTTCTCTAAGCCGTGCTTAATCAGGCCCTGTTGTGCTGAGAGCCTTAATGCTAGGAAACTGGTTCATGAGATGAGAGGACGGAGCCATTGGTTGATGTAGTCGAATCAGTTGAGCGATCGTTTTCTTAAGCTGAGTGCGGGAGACGATCGCATCCACAAACCCGTGTTGCAGCAAATACTCAGAAGTTTGGAAATCATCGGGCAGCTTTTCTCTCAAGGTCTGCTCAACAACACGGCGACCCGCAAATCCGATCGTAGCTTTCGGCTCGGCCAGGATAATGTCACCCAACATGGCAAAGCTTGCAGTTACGCCGCCCGTAGTCGGATGGGTCAACACAGGCACATAAAGTAGGCGATTTTCTTGATGACGTTCGAGCGCCCCTGAGATTTTGGCCATCTGCATCAGGCTCAACATGCCTTCCTGCATTCTGGCTCCCCCGGAGGCGCAAACAATTACGACTGGAATTCGCTGCTGAGTCGCCCGTTCGATTAAGCGGGTTAGTTTTTCGCCGACCACCGACCCCATGCTGCCGCCCATAAAGCGAAAGTCCATCACGCCTAAAGCCAGGGGTAGACCTTCGATTTGCCCCATTCCAGTCTGAACGGCATCAGTAAGCCGGGTTTTTTCTTGTGTCTCACGAATGCGATCGCTGTAGGATTTGCGATCTCGAAATTTTAGAGGATCAACAGGTTGCAGGTTTTCGTCGATCGCAACCCAGGTATTGGCATCAATTAGCTGACTGATTCGCTCATCGCTGTAGACTCGCAGGTGATGGTCGCACTCCAGACAGACCATTTGATTCGATCGCAAATCTTTGGTGTAAGTCAACACGCCACAAGCTTCACATTTTGTCCAGAGTCCATCAGCGATTTCTCGCTCTTGCCCATCAGGAGTCGTAGAACCTGATTTTCGGCGATTTGCAAACCAATCAAATAGTGACATAGCCAAGTTTTTTCCTCAAAGTGGATAACTGACAATTTTTGACCCAGATAGAGCGCATTCTTGGGTTTTAGCCCTCGAAGGGATGAGAACTAATTCCGCTTTTCTCCAGGTTTCTTTTTTCTTAAGACTGTGTGAAATTATCGCAGACAGTCGATCGATTTCAGAAATCAATCACACAATCAGCATTATAGGATGGTGCGATCGGTCACGAAACGTTGACTCAATCAGCATTGGTTATGTGAGAAAGGGAGCAATCTCTATGGGAGTTTGCAGAATGGGGATTTGCAGAAGGGTACGGTGGAGAACCCTAAACAGCAGACTTTAACCAACAGGCTTTAACCAACAGACTTTGACTGCGGGACTAATGTTCTTGATAAAGCTGTTGTTATTAAAAATTTGCCTAAAAATGGGCGGTTTTGCCCTTAGTTATTAACCTGGCGCTCAAGACTATCTAAACTTTGCAGCCCTTTCTCCGTACATGCATTAGGTCGCAGGGTTTTGTGGCAATGGCTACCCCATCAAAAATGCACGCTCTATTATTGCCTTGACTTAGTAATCCTGACTTAGTAGTTCAGAGAAACCAACTGAACCAAGCATCTCTCAAATTACTGAGCACTTTTACGGTTCAATTTACTGTTCAACAAAAACAATTACTAGCAAAAAGCTTTGCAGGATTTAGGACATTTGCTGCGTAGCAAAATTTTTGTAGCCAACTCATGTCGCTGCTTTTGGGTCAAGGTCGCTTTTGTAAACATCATCAATAAGAAGAATTGACCAATAAAGTTACTCTTTCAGTAGGTGGTTGTTTCTACGGGCATTTAGAATGTTAAATTGTATTTTTTATCACACGTTAATCGTAACAAAACATGGGAATCATGAAATCATCATTAATATGTGACTTAGGGAAGTTTACCGTTCACTTATGAATACTTTGCCCATTTCTCGCCTGGTGGGTTCTTCGGAATATCGTGCGATCGCGGATGACACACTCAAAGATGAAGACAACGCCGCCTGGATTATGGAGCTTGACCCAGAGATTAGCGAGCAGTGGATTGAGCGGATTCACTGGATTCGGTTAGCTGATCGTCTGGCAGAAAACGGTCTGATCCATTCAGAAAAATCTCAGTTTCAGTGGTTTTACGATAGCTGGAACTGGCTCAAAGAAACCGGAGAGGTGCAGCCCGGATGCCCTCACTCAAAACTTTTCTATCGAATGCGCGATCGCTGGTTTGAAGACTTATCTGACCCCATCGGTCATCTCTCAATTCAATCCTGGGATCAATACTTAAGCTCTCTAGCAAAGTATCATAAAGAACATCTTGTCATCAGTAGTTTTGACCAATTTGAGGGAATGCTAGAAGATTTAGCCGCCCCTTTCTTCCAAGTTTTGCCTTTTTTATCAGAGCATCAGTGGCACGCTGCGGGACAATTTGGCACATTAGACCAGTTCTACAACAACTTGCGAGACCTGCGGGAAGATGCCGAACAGGGAATTTGCTATTTGCCAACAGAGCTACTTGATCGCTTTAAGGTCAGCCGAGCAGAAATTCTTAGCTTGCAGGCGATCGACAATCCGGGCTACCGTCCGATGATGAAGTTTTGGATACATGAGTATTTACCTCAGTTGCATCGCAAAGCCTACCCATTTATTTTGGCACCCGATCTGCATCCTTCCTGGCAAATGCTGCGAGATTGGTCACTGCATCGCTATCGGCGTATTGAGCGGATTTTTCGTCGCTGCGACTATGACTATTTGCGCTTTCCAAGACTGTATTGGCAAGAAGTCAAACGAGATTTGGTGTTGATGCTGCCAGGGACGTTTGGGCCAGCGATCGAGAAGTCAGCTAAACAAACTTCTTATCTCAGCCGTACTAGCAAGCTGTTCCAGATTTCTGAGCTAACTCGCCTATCTCATCCCAAAGACCCCACTGTAGATCCTGTATCCCCCTACACCCTCAATGCAGGCTAGAAAAAGTGGATCTGGAGTGAGTCCTGGAAAGAGGATAGAGGCTTTATACGCAATGTCCATCTACTGCCCGAAGCCCTTTGCACTGAAGAGGTGGACGGCTATTAGTAGTAGCTTCCTGATTTGCGATGGTAGACCGCCGTTACGCCCTTTTGCTCTAGCACTTTGCCGCTCTCGACCACTGCATAAAGTAGCCAGTGATCTCCACATTCCATCCGATTTTGCACAGTGCATTCCAGATAAGCCAGCGCCTCTGACAGCACAGGGCAACCGTTAGAAGCTTCTTGGGTGTCTACATCGGCAAAGCGATTTTCTCCAGGGGCAGCAGGCTTCATAAAGTGTCGTCTGAGGTTTCGCCCCTCTTTGAGAATGTTGAGGACAAAGCGATCGCCCGCATGATCCAGCACGCCATCTGCGTGATCTTTCGCGATCGCCACCGTCACCCCCGGCGGATTAAACGTCGCCTGTGACACCCAGGAAGTCAAAACTCCCGATGTCGTGTCACCTTGTTTGGCAGAGACGACACAAAGAGAGCCAACCACCCGCCCTAACGCTTGTTCTGTGCGATCGCTCTGAGCTTCGGTTGCCACTTGTCGAGGCACTCGCACCTTTTTCGCTTTCTTGAGCGCTTGAGCAAATTCTGTCCCTGCCAACTCGCACTGTTGCAACACTTCGTCGGTTGGCTTAAATTTGACGCGAATGGTTTCAAAGCCAAAGGGATAGCCCGCATCTTGTAGCTTGCTCTCGATCAGGTCGATCGCTTCTCCGCTCCAGCCATAAGACCCAAACACTCCAGCCAGCTTGTTTTTTGCCGCCGTCGAAAGCACGAGTCCCAGAGCGGTCTGAATTTGGGTTGGGGCATGTCCTCCTAGGGTTGGCGAACCGATGATGAAGCCGTCACACTGTTCGATCGCCGCCGTGATTTCTGCCGTGTCAGCAAATTCGCAGTTAATCGATCGCACGTCTACTTCAGATTGAGTTAGCCCTTTGGCGATCGCTTGTCCGGTCGTGGCGGTATTGCCATAGGCAGAGGTGTAGAGCAGGGCGACAGAGAGTTCTTGAGTCTTTTGCTGTTCGCACCATTGGCGATAGTCCAACGTGAGACGACTGAGACTGTAGCGCACGAGAGAACCGTGACCCACGCCATAAATTTTGGCAGGAAAATTGGCAATCTTATCAAGCGTCGCTTCGACCTGACGAGACTGAGCCGCATAGAGACAATCGAAATAATAGTGACGATCGCCGTCTAGCTGTTTCCAGTTTTCATCAAAAATCGCGTCGTCGCAAATGTGAGCACCAAACAGCTTATCGGTGTAGAGAATGCGCGTGGCGGGATCAAAGGTACAAAGTCCATCCACCCAGCGCGGTGTCGGCACAAACGCAAATCGCAACTCATGCCCCTTGCCCAGATCCAACACTTCCTCACCTCGGACAGCGTTGATTTGCAGGTCGCGATCGGGAAAGGCCGCTTTGAGCGCAATGGCCGCAGGTCTTGAACAGACGATCGTCATTTGAGGAGCCGCATCCAACAGGACTTTTAGAGTCGCGATCCGGTTGGGATTGACATGACCCAAAATCACATAGTCCAGCTTTTGAAAATACTGATGGTCGTGCAGTTCCTTGAGAAAGATGTCGGTGAAAGAAGCTCCGGGCGGGTCAATCAGCGCCGTTTTTTCTGCCTGAATCAAGTATGAATTCGCCGTCGTCCCTTTTTGACGAGAATACTCAACTTCAAATTTGAGGCGATCCCAGGTGCGCGATCGTAACACCCGCGTATCTGCGCCAATTTCAGCAACCTGCACATCTTTAGGCTTGTTCATAAAAAGAAGAGGATGAACTTTATTCGGCTTGGCGAGAAGACATGAAAAAGAGAGTGAGGAATGTGGCCCAATTCAAAAAGGAAAAGTTTGAGCATCTCCACCTCAAACCCCTTTCATCCCTCATCCCTCATCCCTCATCCCTTAATAGTGGTTGCCCACTTTGCGATGGTGAACGGCAGTCAGTGCGTCTGCTTTGGAGACTCGGCCGGTGTGAATCGTGCTGTAGACGATCCAGTGATCGGTGCAGTCCATGCGGCTGACGACTTCGCATTCGATATAGGCCAGCGCATCCGCCAAAATGGGAGAACCGTTGGTCGCAGGATAAGTCTTGACATCGGCAAACCGATCGGCACCCGGCGCAAACCGTTTCAAGAAGTGGCGCATCAAGGCTTGATAGTTGTCTTCTTCGAGAACGTTTAGCACAAAGCGATCGCCCAAGTGCATAAAGGACTCGATCGCCCGATCTTTGGCGACAGCAATGGTGATACCCAACGGCTCAAAACTAGCCTGAGACACCCAGGAAGCCAGCATCGCACTGGAGATGTCGCCCTTCTGAGCCGTGATGATGTAGAGACCGCCACTCAAGCGACCCAGGGCTTTGTCCAGTTCGCCATCCAGCGACTTCATTTGTTTGACAGTGCGATCGCGGGTCAGCCATTGTCCCATGTCGATGCCTGCTTCGTCGCAGAGTTGATAAGTGGCATCGGTCGGCGGTTCTTTAATCTGAATCGGTGAGAATGCTTCCGTCAAGCCAATTTCTTGAAAGCGATTTCGCAGGGGATAAACAGACTCATCATCTCCGCCGCCTGCTTCAAACAAGCCCACCGACTGCTTGGAGTTAGTCGCTGCCAAAGTCGTCCCCAAGGCTGCACTGGCATTGGCGGCAAATTCACCCGATTGAGGCGGCATCCCAATCACAACACCACTCACCAACTCAACTAATTCCCTCACATCCTGCGGCTCAGAGGTGCGTAAGTCCATCATTTCAACCGCGACACCCGTTTTGGTAATGCCGTTAGAAATCGCTTGAGCGAGCCGATCGCTATACCCATAATCCCCAACGTAGAAGACTCCAACCGTCGTCACAGCCTTAGCTTGAGCCTGACTCCACTCGCGATAGCGTCCCACCAAATCTTGCAGGTTATGGCGAAGTAATGGCCCGTGACCTGTGGCGATCGTCGTGATTTCGGGCAAACCATCCATACGTTTAATAGCTGAGAGAACTGATCGAGCGTTGGGGCCCATCAGGCAGTCGTAGTAATAGCGAAATTCTTCTTCGATCAGATCTAGATCTTCGTCGTAGGTGTGATCGTCACAAAAGTGCATTCCAAAAGCGTCGCAGGTGTAGAGAACCTGAGTACTGTGGTCAAAGGTAAAAATGGTGTCAGGCCAGTGTAGATTGGGAGCCTGAACGAATTCCAGCGTGTGACCGTTGCCCAGATCGAGGCGATCGCCACTCTTGACCATTTGCCGCTCAAAGGGCTGATGCACAAAGCCTTCGAGAAACTGAATCGCAACTTTGGCAGCGACGATCGTAATATTTGGATTAAGTGCCAAAACGTCTTTGACCAAGCCGCTGTGATCAGGTTCGGTATGGCTGATGATCAGATAGTCGATGTCTGCGGGATTAATCAGCCCTGTTAATGTGTCGAGATAGAGGTCGCGAAACTTTTCGTGGGAGGTATCGACCAGGGCAATCTTCTCGCCTCGAATCAAAAAGGAGTTGTAGGTGGTGCCGTTTTGCAGCGCAAATTCGATGTCGAAGCGATCGCGATCCCAATCCAGCGATCGGATGACTGTCGTATCAGGCGCGATATCGGCGGTTTGGATCGTGAGTCGAGTTTGACTGCGGCTGGCGCTTGTGCGATCTGAAAGGGCGACCATAACTGCCTCCGTACCAATAAAGTTTGTAAACTTATGTTTCTCTTCAATCTTAATCTTCGCTTGAGAATTGCGTCTTTGTAAAGTTCCGATAGGCAAAGCTACTTATCAGCGAAACTTATCTATAAATCGTTTTCCAATCGTTAAGCTGGATGCAATGAGCGAGAAACCGACGAATCAGCACTGGTTAGCCTTAATTATCGGCAATTCTCGGCTGCATTGGGGTTGGTTCATAGATGACAATCTACAACAATCCTGGGATACATCGTATTTATCGGAGTCGATCGTTGAGAACTTAATTCACACCTCATTCGATTTTGCAAAATGCCAACTTGCTCCTATCAGCCTACCGTCGTCACCCGAACTCTGGATCGCTTCGGTCGTGCCACAACAGACTGCCCTTTGGCAAATCTATTCTCAGGTGAGAACGATCGCTCCCGATCAAATTTCCCTTCAAAACGCTTATTCAACCTTGGGACTCGATCGTACCTTGGCAATTTGGGGAGCCAGCGATTTATATAAAAGTCCAGTTTTAGTCATCGATGGCGGCACTGCATTAACGTTCACTGGGGCAAATGAGCAACGAGAATTCATTGGAGGCGCAATTCTCCCAGGGTTGCAGCTACAGTTTCGGGCACTTCACCAGGCAACCGCAGCACTTCCTCTAATTGAAACCAAGACCTTAACAGATCTGCCGTCTCGCTGGGCAACGGGAACGATCGCCGCCATCCAAAGCGGAATTGTTTATTCGCTAATATCCACCATTCGCGACTTTATTGAAGACTGGCAGCAACAGTTTCCTAATAGCGCTCTGGTGTTGACGGGAGGAGACAGTGCCCGATTACATCACTACCTTGAGCAACGGTTCCCTAAGATGAGCAATTGCATTCTACTAGAGCCAAATTTATTGTTTTGGGGAGTGCGATCGGTCAGACACGCTTTGAGCATTTAGCCTCTGTTCAGGTTTGATTAGTGCGTCATGTCTCCATTACTACTCAGCTTTCTTTTGAGGATCTCTTCCATCTCTTTGAGATCTTCATTACTTTGTGGAAATGGATACTTGGGACTGGTGGGATTTCCTCGGTTGATTAGGGCTTCGATCGCATCATCATCTTCCCGATGAGCCAATACATAAGCTCTCAATTCTTGACGATTCATTTTGCTAAAGTCAGGCTTCGTCATCGTTGAACCTCCATTGACCATCTGAAAAAATCAGAATTTCTGGGGGCATACACTTTCTGTGATAGCGAGTCACTACCATATCCCAAGAATGCGATCGCTCCGAAGGCTCTCTCGCTCAGTGGCAACTTCTAGCCAACCTTGAATCGCATCTTGCAGCATTTCTAAAAGATCTTTGAATTGTTATGCAGCCCTGTTACCTCTTCAGTCTTTCTACGACTAACCGACGATCGCCATACCATTGACTCAAGTCTTGCTCAACTTCTTCAAGAATTGCGATCGCTTCCATAATTAACTTTGCATCAGCCGATGATAAAGTAAACGCTGACTCAACTCGTTCCCGATAGTTTTGTGGACAGAGCGCAAAGCTGTTGGCAATTGCTACTGCACCTTTCTCATTCAACAGGTACTCTTCATTGAGTGCAAATAATACCTGATTCATGCAAGCCACGCTACGAAAACAGCACCCTGCTGCATAAACAATATCGTTGCGTGTAACTGCCTTTTCCGCAATTGCCAATGAAAAACTAATTTCCCAGGCAAACCTATTAATCGTTGCTTGTTTAAGCTGAATCGGATAGGGGGCTGTCTTAGCCTTTAACCCTTTTAGATATTCATATGGATCGTGAAGTGATAGACAAATAGCAACTTCACCCATATAGATAGAGGATACAAAACCATGTGGATGTCCTGGTTGGTAATCGATCGTAATCTGTCCTGCATGACAATCATCAATAACACGACTAACCTGATCTAAATCACGATAGAGAAAGTCTACAGGTACACCTTCTATCTGTAGCCAACCACCTCCATTGATCCATCTTCCCCACTCACCAATTGGGGTGACTAAATTTGCGCGATGGCTATCATCAAGTTCAGAGGCAAGGTGATTGAGTGCAATCAGGTCAAGTGGGTTTTCAGGCGAGTAGTAGATTCCAAAATCCACATCTGACTTTTGCGTATGGTTGCTTCTTGCCCTTGAGCCACCTAAAGCGATCGCTGCAACTCCCTGAACTGTTTGCAAACGACTAATAACTTGGTGAACAAACTGAGGCAATTGCTGACTCATATCGACTGAAAATCTAAAACTTTAGAATACAAACTATCGACTGATTCTTGTGCAAAAAGTTCATCCTTCAATTTGAGGTAGTCTCCCCCTCCCAGATTGCAGGCCGCGCAAAATCGGGCGACTTCAGATGGCTGCATCTTTGATAAGAGAACTTGTAATCCTTCCTGCAAAATCTGCTGCTCACTCTTCACTCGAATCATCGCTACTATCTGCTTCCACACAGGCTTTACTCAGTCCAGCGTTGTCAATCCTTTGAAATAATCTTGTAGCTGTTGTCGATGGTCGTGAGAAAGCTTGCCTTCAGGAAGAGAATTGGAGTCAAACGCCTGCACATCTAAGACCTCGATCGTATCCTTAATTCTCATCTCTCCTCGCACTTCGACTTCGACGACGACACAGATCGAGTGAATTCTCGGATCGCGATCGGGCGACGAATAAACTCCCACCAATCGGCGAATCTTGTCTACTTCTAGCCCCGTTTCTTCGGACAATTCTCGTTTGATCGCAGTTGGAATGTCTTCACCCCAATCGACCATGCCCCCTGGCAAACCCCACAAACCGTTGTCTCGACGACGAATCAAAACGATCCGACCATCCGGCAAAAGGGGAATAATGCTGGTGCCTGTGATGGGATGGCGAAAAATAATCCCAATTACAGTTTGAATAAAATGCCACGACCGACGCATGAGTTAAAACGCTATAGCAAATGGGACAGGCACACAGAGCAACCGTCTTTTTCTAAATACAGAATGTGAATCTAAGGGTAAAGGCATCCTGGAAATAGTCTAGGACTACACTAAGTCAGTCAGAATTTGTGCCGCGTGATGTTCTGGTTTTACCTTTGTGTAAATTTTCTCGATCCTAGCATCTGGGCCGATGACAAAAGTATTTCTACTGATGCCCCTGTATTCCTTCCCCATAAATTTCTTTAATCCGTAACTATCGTACTCAGCAGCCACTTTTCCACCCTCGTCACAGAGTAGAGGAAATGGAAGCACGTACTTAGTCACAAATTTTTGATGAGATTTTGCATCATCGGTGCTAACCCCCAACACCACTACGTCTTGAGCCTGATACTCTGCGTAAGCATCTCGAAAGCTACAGGCTTCTTTGGTGCAACCGGGCGTGTTGTCACGTGGATAAAAGTACAAAACCACTCGCTGACCTTTGAATTTGGACAACTGAATGAGATTGCCTTGAGTGTCAGGAAGCTGGAAGTCGGGGGCAAGGTCGCCAATTTTTAGGGGCATAAGGAGAAAGTTGGATTATTTTTTGTTTTTAGACTTCTTGTGCTTTGCCTTTTCGTCCTTTGCCTTTTCGTCTTTTGCCTTTTTGTCCTTCCCTTCTTGGTTCTTGCCGTTTTTCACCGTTTTTTTGGCGGCTTCTAGCGCCTTCTCAACTTGATCAAAGCCAGTGCCTCCGTAGCTATTGCGGGCAGAAACGACCTGTTCCGGTGCGATCGCCCCATAGATATCTTCCTCAAAAGCAGGGTGCAGATCTTGCCACTCGGCGATCGACAGATCCTTGAGCAGTTTGTTAGACGCTAAACAGGTTTTGACGACCTTGCCGACCAGATTGTAGGCTTCGCGAAATGGCACACCTTTGGAGGCGAGATAGTCTGCAACATCCGTGGCGTTAGAAAAATCTTCATTAACCGCCTGGGTGAGGCGATCGACCCGAAACTCCAACCCTTCCTCAAACAAAATCGTCATCGCTTGCAGACAGGCTTTCACCGTTTTGACGGTATCAAACAGCGCTTCTTTGTCTTCCTGCAAATCTTTGTTGTAAGCCAGCGGCAGTCCTTTCATCAAAACTAACATCGCTTGCAAATGCCCAAAGACTCGCCCCGACTTGCCGCGCACCAGCTCCGGAACGTCCGGATTCTTTTTCTGCGGCATAATGCTCGAACCTGTGGCACAACTGTCCGTCAGCGTCACAAAGCTGAATTCTTGAGAAGCCCAAAGGATGACTTCTTCAGACAAGCGGCTTAGATGCACCATGATCAGACTGGCGGCGCAGAGAAACTCGATCGCAAAGTCTCGATCGCTCACTCCATCCAGACTATTTGCATACACGCCCGTAAACTCCAGTCGCTCTGCGGTGAAGTGGCGATCGATGGGGAAGGTCGTCCCGGCAAGCGCTCCCGATCCGAGGGGTGAAACGTTGACTCGCTGATAAATCTCGCCCAACCGCTGCCAGTCTCGCTGAGTCATCTCAAAATAAGCCAGCAAATGATGTGCCAAACTGATCGGCTGGGCCCGTTGTAGATGAGTGTATCCAGGGATCAGCGTTCTCACATTTTGGGCAGCCAGATCGAGTAGAACTTGTTGAAACGCTCGAAGCTGTTGGCGAATTTGTTGAATCTGATCTCGCAGATAGAGCCGAGTGTCAGTGCCGACTTGATCATTGCGCGATCGCGCCGTGTGCAGTTTTTTACCGACATCGCCGACCAGCTCTGTCAACCGCCGCTCTACCGCAAAATGAACATCCTCAGCCTCCGTTCCGGGTGAAAACGCTCCCTGCCGATATTCCTGGCGAATTTGCTCCAGACCGTTTACTAGCTGGGTGCCTTCTTCAGGGGAAATAATGCCCGTTTTGGCCAACATTTCAGCGTGGGCCTGTGAGCCAGTCAGATCATATTCAATCAGTTCAATATCGAAGTGAATGCTGGCGTTAAACTCAGCGATCGCCGGATGCAAGGCTGATTCAAATCGCTGACTCCAGGTTTGTGGCGCAGAGGGTTCTTGATTCAAGAGAATCTTCTCCAGAATGCGGATGAGTGATAGACATTTGACTATAGCAGAGGAACAGAAAAGGTTTCTACGTTAGTCTGTCCTCTGTCTTACGTCGTTGAAGACACTCCAGGAAAAAGTTTACGGATTTGAGACTTAGAACTTAAGACTCTGGACAGAATCAGATTTGGAGCCTTTGGTCTAGCGTCCTCAGTCTTTTTGGTCTTAGCCGTAGGTCGTAAAGGTTTTTACCATGTAACCGATCACCAGCCCAATCAAGAAGGCCCACACCTGTCCGGTTTTGACAAAGTGGGCCCAGGCCTTGCCGATGTCTCCTGCAAAATCGGGTTCTTTAAATTGTTGAGCCAGCACCATCCAATCGTCAGGCAGGGGCCAGTGCAGCGTTTGTAAGACATCTCCCCAATGACCCGCGATCGCCCCCAGACTGGTCAACTCTTGAACCATGTGAATGATCATTCTGTAAATCTCCTCAAGCAGCGTTTGCTATTTTATTTGCTTTTGAGGAACCTTCTACCACAGAATCGAGAAATGGGGCATGAATTGGCGAATGTAACCCGCTTTATCCACGCCCCGCACCCTACTGAGTTCGATGAAACCCTTCGGCTCGGTTACCGATCCGGGTTGCTCCCAAGATGAAGGACTTTGAACGAGAAATCTTGTCTAAAAGTCCTCTAGGATTGACAGCTTGAGGGGCAGAAGCCGTCAATAACGAAGCCAAACTTTATCGAACTAACCCTAACTGAGGAGTGGCATGACCGAGTTGGCAATAATCGCTGCCTGAGTGCGATCGCGCAGATTGAGTCGCCCTAGAATGCTGGCAACATGATTTTTCACCGTTCCCTCAGAAATGGCTAGGGATTGTGAAATTTCTCGATTGCTAGAGCCAGCCGCAATCAGTCTCAAAACCTGGCGTTCTCGTGTTGTGAGTTTGGTGAAGCCGGGGGGCAGCGTGGAATCACTCCGAGAAGCTTGAAAAGACCGACGTTGGGCAGAAAAGGTCAGGACTTTATTGGTAGGAGGAGCCGATTTCAAAGCGACCTCTGCTGGAGTCGATCGCATAGAGTTATCTGCCGAAACCGATCTCGTAGAGATATCTGCTGAAGCAGATCGCACCGAAGTCACACCCTCACCTCTAGCATCAACTCTAGAGAGAATCTTGGGTAGAAGCCCCGGACTCAATTGAGTGTAGCCTTTGTGAACATTGCGAACTGCACCCACCAACTCATCAGGAGACAAATCTTTGAGAAGATAGCCCGTCGCGCCAACCTTGAGCGCATTGGCAACCGATTCTTCGTCATCCAACGTCGTCAAAACCAAAACCTGAGTGTCAGGAAAGCGCTCACAGATCGTCTGGGTGGTAGCGATCCCATCGATTCTAGGAACACAGAGGTCAATCAAAACCACATCAGGTTTAAGGGCTTCGACTTGTTGAATTGCGCTTTTTCCGGTGTTTGCGTCTCCGACCACTTCTAAGTCGTGCTCTTGTTCTAGCAAGGCTTTTAAGCCCTCACGAATGAGGTTTTGGTCGTCAACGAGTAATACACGAATCATGGGGTAAGCTCCGATCGATGAACAGCCGGGGGATTTCTGAACTCGAACTAGCTGAGTCCTTTTACAGCGAACACCTTTACATCATCAGTTGAAATCACTTCTTGTGCTGACGGATTATGAAGCACTGGGTTCCCTATTCAGGAAGATTTATGAGTTTTTGATTAAGAACCCCTAAATTTCTGGCTCCTCAAGCTTTACTTCCTACCGTATGCTGAGAGGTTGGTAGCGGCTGAGGTCAAGATGAATGAGTGTATCAAAGCCTATTGAAAAACCTGTTTGGTGGTGGCGGCTAGGCTTGCTAAGTCTGCTTTTGGCATCGTTGGGTCTGCGATTTTGGGGGCTGGGACGGTTTAACACCTTTGTGTTTGATGAGGTTTACTACGTTAAATTTGCCCACAACTATTTGACGCAGACTCCTTTTTTTGATGGACATCCGCCGTTGAGTAAGTATTTGATCGCCATTGGCATTTGGATTGGCAATCAGCTTCCGATCGGGCGTGATGCGGTCAATTCGCTGGCGGGTTCGGCGTTGTCTACCTGGAGCTATCGCTGGCTGAATGCGCTGACGGGATCGTTGATTCCTCTGGTAGTGGCGGCGATCGCCTATCAACTCAGTCTCAGACGCAGTTTTGCCCTGATTGCAGGATTGTTTGCGGCAGCGGACGGCTTGTTTTTGGTCGAGTCTCGCTATGCGTTGAACAATGTCTACTTGGTGCTATTTGGGCTGTTAGGGCAGTTATTTTTTTTGATGGCGCTGCGAAGTCAGAAATGGCTGTGGTGGATGGGCGTGGCGGGCATCTGGTTTGGGGCGACGGCCTCGATCAAGTGGAATGGGCTGTGGTTTCTCTTGGGGGCGTATCTGCTGTGGTTTGTCGCTTGGAGCATTCGGCTGGTGAGACTTTTGCTGCAATTTCGACTAACCCGCAAGCGATCGTCTCACATCGCAGATAGTTTTACCGAAACGCCGCTCGATCGCCTGACTCAGTTCAATCCAATTTCTTTGGGGGCGATGCTGGCGATCGTTCCTGCGATCTTCTACTGGCTGATCTGGATTCCGCATCTCCAACTTAACCCTGACGCTGGTTTTTGGCAGCTACAGCAGCAGATTCTCAGTTATCACGAGCGAGTGGGTAGTGGGGCGACCGTGCATCCCTATTGCTCGACCTGGCTGAGTTGGATTTTTATGATTCGTCCGGTGGCTTATTTTTATCAAGTCACCAATAGTTTGCAGGCCCCCATTCCCACCAGTGGAGCGGCGACTCCGATCGGGCCAGGCAGTGTGATCTATGACGTTCACGCGATGGGAAATCCTTTTTTGTGGTGGTTTTCGTCGGCGGCGATCGTGCTTCTCATCTGTGCCCTGATTGAAAACTTCAACAGCCTTTTTACCCCCACACGCAGCAGTTTTATCGCCCCTAACGAACTCTGGATCGTTTTGTATCTGCTGGTCAACTATGCGGCTAATTTGCTGCCCTGGGTGAGAGTGACGCGCTGTATCTTTTTGTATCACTACATGGGAGCGGCGGTGTTTGCCTCAATGGGGCTGGCCTGGCTGGTCGATCGCTGGCTCCGCAGCGCAATTCCTCGTCGTCGCAGTTTGGCAATTTGGACGATCGGGCTAATCCTCGTCGCCTTCATTTTTTGGATGCCCATCTACCTCGGACTTCCCTTAACGGAGTGGCAATACAAGCTGCGAATGTGGTTTCCGAGTTGGGTCTAGAAGGCATGAGGGAGAACTGCGATGATCTGTTCCCCTTTGGGGGTAATCCGCTTCGCGAGGAGGGAGGAGGGAGGAAAAATCTACCCTTCGTCTTTTTTGAAGAACACCGATCGATACACGGGTTCTCCTCGCTCTAAAGTGGAAGACTCGCGCTCAGTTGGGACGGCCATCGGATTTTCGGGCAGCCAACTCGTGTCTTGACGAACGAAAGCGGGATGGTCAGCAAATCGATCGACCATCTCGATCGCCACTTCTTCCACATCCGACTGCACAAACACCATCCCACCTAGACACAGATATTTAGCTACTTCCTCCACGACTTCTGGCTGGACAACTCGCCGCTTTTGGTGCTTGCGCTTAAACCACGGGTCAGGAAATTGAATCGACACTCGTTGCAGCGTTCCCGGTTTTAGAGATGACAACAGAGGATGTAGCGAATTGTTGGCATTGCAAAACAGATAGTGCAAATTTTGTAAGCCTAATTGGTCGCGATGGTCGATCGCCTGTTCTACCAACGGTTCTCGAATTTCCAGTCCTAAAAAATTCCAGTCAGGCTGCAACTCGGCCATCTTGAGCAAAAACCGCCCCCGCCCACAGCCAATATCCAACTGCAACGGCTGGCTCAATGCATACACCTGCTCCCAATCGGGCGGCTGAATCGGAATCTGATACTTGCGACTTAGCGGATTGACATGTTCACGCACACGAACGATCGACAAAGGAACCTCCAGAATAAGGGATGAGGGATGAAAAAGTTTTGAGGGTTTCTGAGTTTGAGAAGTTTGGAAAGATCGACTCCTCACTCCCCACTCCCCACTCCCCACTCCTCACGCTTCTGCCGACAAATTCCAAACACGGACGTATAGCCATGTAGAAAGGTGCTGTTGCCGACTGGGCCAATTTCTCCATTACAAAAGAAGCCACTTAGCGGAATGTTGTCGAGATATTCGCAAAACAATTGGGAATCAAAATTGGGTTCGCCATACAGTGCTTCACCGCGTCCCATACAAGAGAACATTAAAGCGCCCACAGGCGACGATCGCGACCCCGCATCTTTTTGATACCGCTGAAGCAACACTTCTAAATCGTCAGCAGAAGTCGCCGCATCCCGCAAATGAAACTGAATCCGCTGACCAGGACGAATCCGATCGCCGATCGCAATTGCTCCCACTCGCGGGTCAACCCCTAACAAGTTGCGAATCAAAAAATCTCCTGGCTCCAAATCCTGCTTAAACTCACTTTGCGCCACGCCCACAAATAGCGAATGCTGCGCTAACTCCCGATCGTCTTCACTCAAAGTTTGAATCAGATCTCGCAAAACTTCTAGCGGCAATCGCTGCGTCGCACAGTCCGGCGAATTATCATCCAAACAATCCTGCTCCTGCAAGCCCAGTAAGATGTTCCGTTCGCCCTCAGTCACCCAGTACACGTCTCCGATCGGACGGCATCCTTGAGCAACGATCGTGTCCAACACCAAATTACCGCTCAACGCCACCCCAACCGTACCTTCTCGATGAAAGCGATCATCACAAAACAAGCCACTGTTGCCTCCGATCGCCCCCGAACTCGCCAACCCGCCCACCTTTGAAGCCCCCGCATAGGCATAATCCAACCCTTGCAGCAAGTCGTTAATCTTGGCAGAAAAGGGATCGGCTAACAGCACAAAATGCGGCTGGTCGGATAGCGGAACCCCCAACAACTCCGCCCACGCATCCGGCGCACTGTCTAAGTCGGGCAATTCCTCCGCCTCTAGATGAAACGTCTTGACCTTAACGCCGGGTAAAGCGGCCAACGTCAGACTCAGCGCAGGTTCTCCCTCAACCTCTAACGCCTTGCCTCGTGAAGTGACTCCGACAATTCCACCCCCACTACAGCCGATAAGCGGCACATCAGGAAGCTGATTTCTTAGAAGAGGCAACAGTCGAGAATATTCGCTGGCAAACGCAGAAGAGATGAAGACAAATGCTAAATCCGCAGGTCTTTGCAGCAGGTCTTGGGCCTGAGCCACCACTTCAGCGATCGCCGCCTCCAACGAAGGACGGGTGGAAAGGGCGCTGGCCCACCTCATTGAGTCGGTTGTTGATTCCACCATAGTGATTCCTCTTGTGCAGCGTGCTGAAATGCGGGTATCCCCAGTTTACTGAAAACTTGTCAGGGGTCGTCTCGATCGCACTACCCAACCGATCGCATCATTCCAGAAAAACGATCAAATCCCGCAACACTTTGCAACAATTTTGGAACAATTCCCTCAAGCTTCCCTTCTGTAGAATCTCGACGGGTTTTCCGTACTTAACCTCTGACCAAGACACGTTAAGATATAGAAACATAACCCGGATAGCTACCCCCAAGACTAAAAAGTGTTGCGTCAGTTGCAGATGGTCGAACCTTAAGAGATTACGATCGATCAAGGTCAAATCTGCTAACGCCTGTATCACTAAAACAGTGAATAAAGGTCAGCCACACCGCTAAGGTTGGGCTGTATCTACTCTCTCTAACTCAGTTTCACCGTTCAAAAAGGACGAAATTCAAAACCTATGAGCGACATCAAAAAACAAATTGAAGAAGAACTGCAAAATGCTCGTTCTGTCTGTGACGTGAGCGGTTCTAACTCTGGCGAGTGTGCTGCCGCCTGGGATGCCGTTGAAGAACTGCAAGCCGAAGCTTCGCACCAACGTCAAGTCAAACCCAAAAACTCTTTAGAGCAGTTTTGCGACGACAATCCTGACGCTCTAGAATGCCGCGTTTACGACAACTAATTTTTTTGGGTCGTTTGGGGTCAGCCCTGATTGCGATCGTTGAGACAGTGACCCCTCCAAAATCAAATATTCCTCTAAACAAGTGCCTGGAAGCTTTTATTGTGACCTGGTTGCTTGTTTTTTAGTGGCAATTTTTGATGGCGATCGTTAGTAATTTGCTTTTCGCTTCAGTCCGATCGGCTACATAATAGAGGCAAAATGGTAAAGTCCATCTCAAAGCCAACCGCTAAAAGCTAATTGCGAACCCTCATGTCAGATGCACCCGCTTGGATCTCCCCGCTCGTTTGGACAGATTACCGCCTGGCGGTGCTGTTTACTGTGATTGTGCCGCTTATTCTGCTGATTTGGGCCTTTACCAAACAGTCGGATGCGATGCAGCGATTGTTGATTATTTATTGGCGCGTCGCAAGTTTGTTGGCGATTACCGTGTATTTACTGATTGGGGCACTGCCGATCGGCTTCATTTCGGGCTGGCTGGCTCGCATTTTGATTCCGATCACTCTCTGGTACTGGGCCGATCTGAATGAAGAAATCCGGGAGCAACCCTCAAATCCGCTTAAGCTGGCGCTCACTTCCTGGCGATGGGGTGTTTCTGTCTATTGTGCGTTGGGCGCGATCACTCAGTTGCCCTTTTTACGGTGTGCCACTTTACCAAATACTCAACTGCAAAATGACGCATCCTGCCGACTGTGGTTAGAGCCACCCTGGGCGTTTAGAGAATTTTTTCACAGCAGCACTCAGCCCTGGTTTCTTGGATTTTTGGGCATTGCTGGGCTAATTGTCTACACGCTTTATCTGGGCTATTTTGTCTTCTTTAGAGTAGGCAAGCGTAAGCGATCGGCAATGAGCAACTGAGCGCGTAACCCAATGCTGCGATTCATCAACTCTACAGGTCTGGCCAAGGCTAACTGATCGTTTTGACCCGCTTAGATGCGACCGGATGATCGATCGTCTAATACATATTTAATCGTCAGGTCAGCTATTGGTCTTCAATAGACCACTTAACTTTAACGAACCCTTTGTTATCCGAATAATTTCCTCGGACATCGTTGATGTAGAAACGAAGCGTCTCCTTTGGAGCTACATTAACAGTTGCATCTTTACCAATGTACAAGCAGTCACCGACTGAATTTCTCATGACTAAAGATGAAGCGCGTGCATCACAGAGAGCATCTCCACCAAATTTTGCATCATATCCTTCAGGCGAAGTGCTATTTTCCTTCCACCCTGGATTCGCACTCCAGTAACCTTCAGCCTGAAATTTAATCTTGACTTTCTTATCCAAAGGGTTAGAAAACAATTCCCCTTCTGCCGTTGCCGCTGCGACCTCAAAAAGACCACTCATCTGAGAAGCAGGGGATGGAGAAGCCCCAACACTAGGCGTAGAAACACCGGATTGCAGGGCAGGAGATACAGCAGGTTTTGAAAATATTTTATCCCAGTTGCTTACAAGCGCTGTGCCGAGAGTCCCTAAAAGAGCGATTACAGCGAGTGAAACTTGAATTTTGCTGCTGTCGCTCTGCTGTTTTTCCTTGTTGTCATCTGCCATAGGTTGAACTCTGAGTTGATAAGGGCAGTCTCGCACCAATCCATTATTGTACTAACATGTAGAAAATTTTCAGGGTCAGCAAATTGTTTTGAGGAGCGATCGCGATAGACAGCACTCTTCAAAAATCCTGTATTCTCTCTAGCCAACCAGCTAAATATTCTTTGATTAAAGAACGATGCAGTCTAACCAGAAGCAAACCAACTGGAGCAAACATGGGAAGTTCGATCGGGCAGCGTTTGGAGCAATATACCCTCAAGCGTCCGACAGAAGTGCTGCTGGTTTCGGCTGAGATCGAGGGAGAGTTGGATGAAATTGCAATATTCAAAGGCTTTTCCAGTTCTTTGATGAATCCGACGGCGTTTGATCCAGATGTGCCAATTTTGCCAGAGAATGTGAAGATTCTATCAATCGATCGCCTTCAGAGTCCGTATAACCCGAATGATCCACGATATATAGAGAAAGGAATTTCTTGGGAAAACTTTCAGCAAATTCTTGCGTCAGTTGGACTCTAACGAGATCTTCCTGAGAAATGGTATTCTCCACTGTGATCTATATTGTGTGAGGAGTCGTGTTATATGGTGTCGTCACCTGCAAGGGCTGGAACCTCCAGTCTGACAAGTTCTTTTGAGCAAAATTTAGGGCAACCCTGGGGGACGGTTTCGCTGCCTGACTCGGCTTTGTTTGGCACCGATGGCATTCGCGGCCACGCTGGAGAACTGCTCACGGCTCCTTTGGCGCTTCAGGTGGGCTTTTGGGCGGGTCAAGTTTTGCGATCGAACGCCACGAGTCCCCAACCTGTTATTTTGGGGCAAGATTCGCGCAATTCAAGCAACATGCTGGCGATGGCGCTCTCTGCCGGACTGACGGCCGCCGGGGTCGAAGTGTGGGATCTGGGGCTATGTCCAACGCCTGCGGTGGCTCATCTCGCGCATACTGTGGGCGCGATCGGCGGTGTGATGATTTCTGCCAGCCACAACCCCCCAGCCGACAATGGCATCAAATTCTTTAACCCAGACGGCTCCAAGCTTGCTCCCAGACTTCAACAACAGATCGAAGCGGGTTTGCGGGGTCAAAGTTCAGCTATCGCATCCACTGACCACCATTGGGGACAGCATTCTCACCGTCCAGAACTGCTCAGTCACTATGTAGAGGCGTTAAAAAATCCCTTAATGACTGGCCAGCCTCAACCCTTTGCAGGAATGCGGATCGTTTTGGATTTGGCCTGGGGATCAGCCACTCGATTGTCCGCAGATGTGTTTCGATCGCTGGGTGCAGAGTTAATCTGTCTGCACGATCGTCCCGATGGCGATCGCATTAATGTCAACTGTGGCTCGACTCATTTAGCCCTATTACAAGCAGCCGTTCAAGAAAGCTCTGCGGATTTAGGATTTGCTTTTGATGGAGATGCCGATCGCGTTCTCGCCGTTGATAGTCAGGGCAGAATCGTCGATGGAGACTACATTCTCTATTTTTGGGGACAACAGTTGTTGCAATCTCAGCAGCTACCTGGCAATACGATCGTGGCTACCGTAATGTCTAATCTAGGGTTTGAGCGGGCCTGGGAAAAGCAGGGGGGCACCTTAATTCGGGCGGCGGTGGGCGATCAGTATGTCCATGCAGAAATGGTGCGCCACGGAGCAAAACTGGGGGGCGAGCAGTCAGGACACATTCTCTGCCCGCATTACAGCATCAGTGGTGACGGATTGTTAACGGCGCTACATGTCGCGTTTCTCGTCCAACAAGTCGGCTGCTCTCTCTCAGAACTGGTGGATCAGAGCTTCCAGACCTATCCCCAACTTCTCAAAAATGTGCGCGTGGTCGATCGCAATCGGCGTATTAATTGGAAAGACTGTGATCCGTTGGTGACGGCGATCGCGCAGGCAGAAACCGCAATGGGCAACCAGGGGCGCATCCTCGTTCGTGCTTCTGGAACTGAGCCTGTGATTCGAGTCATGGTAGAAGCAGAAAGCCTGGATCTAGCCACCCATTGGACAGATCACCTGGTCAGCACAGTTCAACAGCACCTGGTATAGAGCGTGAGTCAGATTATCATCAGAGCTTAAGAGTCCATTTGCAAAACTCAAGAAGCTGATTGATGAGTATGGGCGATCGCTCAAAGACAAGTGACAAGTGAGTTTAGGACACGCCTTCGGGCAAACCCTCAATGACAGTGCAGAACTTTTGAGAGAGGATCGGGGTTGTTGACTCAATTTGTAGTGGATGCAACGTCTTTATGAAGATACAAATTGTGGCGATCGCGCTCCTCTCTCTAGGGTTCGCTCCAGAATTTACGCTATCCGCCCCTTCACAGCCCATCTCCAAAAAAGCCTGTTCTGCTCAAGTCGAACCCCTGGTCACCCTTCTACTGCGCGATTTGCCGGGGTATGCTAATCGAGTGGCAACTCGATCAACTCGCCGATCGGCGATCGCTTCGATGAATTTTGTCCTGACCGCAGGCAGACCTGAATTCACGCCGTTGCCTTTAAAGTCTGGAACTGACAGTCCGCCCGATTCTGATCTCCAACAAGTTTTTCTCACGACATTGGAGCGTCAAAACAGTGCAGGCAAACCATTTAACCTTCAGCAACATCATTGGTTATTTTTGGCAAAAACGACCAGCGGCTGGCGATTGGCACTGATGTTTACCCGTACACGGTCTGCTTCAGACATCTCTGCGAGAGCGCCCATCGGAGAACCTATCACGCCACCGAGAGAAAGCAGTCAGGGCATCATCGGTCAGGCAGTACAAATTTGGCTGAGGGATTGTAACGCTGGCGCAATCAAGCAGTAATTTTCACAAACTCGGCTAGAATAGCATCCTGTCAAATAGTACCAATCCATGCCATTGAATGAGCGACAACTTCGGATTTTACGAGCGATCGACCAGGGCAATATTACGGGCGATAGTATTGCTCAAGCGTTGGGTTCATCAATGCAAATGCTCCGATATTATCTCGACACAATGGCAGAAGATGGTTACTTAAAAGCAGCCAGAGTTTATGACAATGATACGAGAGAATTTCAAATTGTTCGAGCTTATCTAACTGAAAAAGGTAAAGCTGAACTTGAGCAAATATCGGAGTTAAGTCAAAGTTTTATTCCGATAAATTCTGTCTCTCAACCGTCAGCTAAAAGTGAAGTCAGCCCCATCTCAATCTACGAGTTGCATGATGTGATCAAGTCGTTAGAAGTTTTGTATGAAGCTGTTGAACAATTGCCAGAGGCTCGGAGAGAGTTAGCGATCGTCTACTTCAACGATTTACAAGACGAAATCAAAATCACCTATCGCCGCAAACCTGAAAAGATCAAAGCTTATTTTATTGCAGTTCTAGGAATGATTTTGCCTGTTTCAAAACAGATTAGGAAGGCAGACGAATTTTTTGAAACCGTGAGAAACTTGTCTAAAAAGCTGAATGTTCCGGTAAAGCTGTCTCAGTCAGATGGAGACGCTTAATCGCTACAATCCTCTCAATAGTTTTTCTGCCTGACTCACCCATTTTTTGTTGTGTCTGTAGTGATAAATCGGTGAGGCTTTGACCTTTGCAATCATCGTTTCTAGACACTCGCGGGCTGCTTGAGAATCACCTTGTTGGATCAAAAGATTTGCCAGCAAAACAGAAGATTCGGGATGGCTCCAGTATTTGATGTCTTGAGTGAGATGGATTTTGGCAGCGTCCCAATCTTGCAACTCAAACAAAGCTTTGCCGTAAAGGAGCGAAGCCTCGCCACATTTGTAGTCACGATCGAGGCTCAACAGCGTTTCTAGATGACCTTTTGCCGACTCAAACTGCTGCTTTTTGACCTCCACAAAGGCCATTCCCCAAAGCGCATGAGGATTTTTTGGCTCTTTCTCTAATGCCTGCTGATACGCCTCTGCCGCTTTGTCAAACGTACCCATCTCAGAGAGAACGTTGCCCAGCGTCACATACTGATGGGCTTTGCCAATATTTTTCACGCCTGCTTCGGCGTTCCAGAGTTCCTGGCTGTGCGTCCAGCGTTTGAAATAGTTGGGGATGGGCAGATTGGCGCGAGGCAGCCAGCAGGCAAAAAAGTAGATCACCGCTCCCATCACGTTGAGAAATAGTAATACCCAGAGCCAGGTTTGGCGATCGCTCTCGTTTCGCACACAGTCAAAAATCATCAGCATCCAGAATGCGCTGGGCAGCAGTACCCACAGTCCAAGTGATGCCAGCAAGCCCTCTAACATAAAGCCTCTTCGGTAGTTTGTTCCAGTTGATGCACATCTTTCTGGATAGGTTCTTTTGATAAAGTTCCCAGACTCGCCAAAGAAGACTTCAGAGGGTTTTGAGTTGGCGTTGAAACGACATCTAGCAAAGGGTTTGATTAACGTTGTATTACTCTCAGAAGCCCAATTCCAAACTACTACTTGTAGCATAAATGTATTATGTCCTTGGATGTCACTCATCGTCTGTAGACTGATCGTCTACATTTGGGCCATCAATGAGCCGTGAGGCAAGAGAAAAGAACAGACATAAAGCAGCGTTTTGGGCTTGCTGTGAAACGGCGGCGTTACGAGCTGAACATTTCACAGGAAGAACTTGCTGAACGTGCTAATCTCCATCGCACCTACATCTCCGATATTGAAAGGGGATGTCGAAATATCTCAATCGAAAACGTTGAGAAGCTCGTAGATGCCCTAGAAATTTCTGTTTCTAATCTCTTTGCTAGCTACGGCATTGAGACACAAGAGCAAAATGAATAATTATTCGGATTGGTTTGTAGATAGAAAAAACTCGAAAGGTGAAGTGGTAGGGCAAATCAAAAAACTGAAAATTTACGAAGCTTTATCTTCAGAAATAGTGAAAAGAATTGAAGGTGATTTGCCTGCAAATGAGATCTTAAATTGGATTAAAGAGCAAACAAGACAGGCTCATAGGGAAAGGTACAGTTTATCGCTCGAAGTTGGTGCTTTAAACAACGTGGTAGGGGACTGGAATGAGTATATGGTAACGACTGCTTTCTCTGAGATCGCTATAGACATAAATGCTAGTAAGAGAGAGTCGATTGTTGTTATATTCCCACTTCCAAATTCACAAATAAGTCCTGTAGGATCAAGTCAAGTGTCCTCAAAGTTTCTAAATCTGTTCAGAAAAAGTGAATTTGCTATTGGAGGCGCATTACATGGAATTGATGAGTATAAAGACAGGATTTTTTTCTCAAGCCCAGACTACATAATTGCAGTACTTCATCGAGACTGCTCACAGGAAGTTCAAACACTTTTAGAGAATCAGGCAAGACAACCAAGCAACGCAGAAGCTTACCAATACTTAAGAGAAACGTTAAAGGTTTCTGAGCTGAAAGCAGCAATTTCTGTCAAAACGGAGTACCGTCCAGACCGCCGTTATCAACCATTGTTTGAAGCTGATTTAGTTAAGCAATTAGGATGTGTAGCTAGGCAAACCTGGAAGTATTATATGGTTGCTAGCAAAGTAACAAGTTCAGATACTTCTTTATTTGAACGAATAACTACCCCTCACGCGCACAACAACGATTACAAGCTTGTTGATGGAGCATTCTTATTCTTGAGAAAAGCTGATCTGATTCCGCTCGTTGAAGAGGCCTTGAATTAGTTGAACTAGGCAAAACGGTATTGCTTAGTACATAAATTGTTTGCTTCATCGGTCGATTTTCTACTGCCCTATTCCAACGCGAATTCTTTCATTGGTATGTGCATATGCCTCGCTGTCATTCCATACCTGCATGAAGGAGTAAATTTCGTTCAAAATTAGTAAAGTTGCCTTTCACTCATTAAAAGTTCATTTTATGCTCTATTCTTGAATTCGAGAATTATGTGGGTTTAACCCAATTAACTCCATTGGGACGTTTATGGATCAAATTTTGGGATGAGTACGAGTAGCATTGCACACTTACTTAATACCGTGCAGCATTCGGAGGCACTGACATTCCTCAAAACGCTGCCAGACGAGAGCATTAACTCGATAATCACGTCGCCGCCCTATTTTGGACAACGCGATTATGGAGAAGAGGCGCAAATCGGTTTAGAAGAAACGGCGCAAGAATATATTGACGCTTTAGTTGCTGTTTTTCGGGAAGCGAACCGCGTCTTGAAGAAAGATGGCACGCTCTGGCTGAATATTGGCGATAATTATGTTGGGGCAACTAGTCAGCATCGAGAAGGCGGATCTCAAGGAAAAAGTTCTCGATACAGTCGTAAGCACATGAATGGCGTTCCAACAGCAGGGCGCACCAAGCGAAACAAAGCCTTTTACGCAATGGGGCTACCTATGAAGAGTTTAGTAGGAATGCCTTGGCGCGTAGCCTTTGCACTACAAAATGATGGATGGCTCCTCAGATGCGACATAGTGTGGCACCGCCCGTCAGCTAGCGAGAGCGTTAAAGATCGCCCAACTCACGCTCACGAGTTCATTTTCATGTTCTCCAAAAGCCAACATTACTACTATGAGCGGTCGGCTTTGCTAACTGATACGGGTGCTAATATTCAATCTGTTTGGCGTGTCACGGGTAGCCCCTTTACAGGTGCTCATTGCGCGACTTTTCCATCGGAACTCATTGAGCCTATAGTTCTAGCTTCCTGCCCAGAAGATGGCGTGATTTTTGATCCGTTTGGTGGTTCAGGAACAGTAGGAGTAGTTTGTCGAGAGCATGGACGTGATTTCTTACTATGCGATATCAGTAAGGAGAATGTTCAACTTGCTTGTAAGCGTGTGACGGAAGGAATCACAAAAAATGACAAGAGGCGGTTGCGGTCCGGTCTGCTAGAACAACAACTTTTGCCAATATTTCAAGGACTTGAACCGATGTAAGGGCAAGAATAAGTGAGGTTTCAAGCAAAGATCCTCGCCGATCTTGGACTTTTTTGCACTGATGCCAAACTAACTTTAATTTGGGTTATCGGGCAAGTTCAGCAGGACTTATGCAAACGGATGGAAAGTTGCCCTCAACTCCAATTTCTAACAGTGTTGAGGGCGAACGTATTCCAGGATGAGGAGAGGAAAGGCAAGTCCGTAAGCTTTACTCAGCACTCAGAGTTCATAATTTGGTACGAATCTCGTCCAATTTGTCTCTGACAGCTTGAATGTCTTGCCACATCAACCACTTGGGACTGCCCTGATCGCGCGACTGATTTCTCAACAGATACGCCGGGTGAAATATTGGCATGTAGAGGCGATCGTCTCGCTCCACCCACTGACCGCGCACCTTGGTAATGCCTTGCTTGATGCCGACGAGCGTTTTCATGGCCGTCGCCCCGGTCAGCAAAATGATTTTGGGGTCAACCATGCGAATCTGCTCCAACAGATAGCCTTTACAAGCCTCTGCCTCATCGGTTGCGGGTGTGCGGTTTTCGGGCGGACGACACTTGACCACATTGCAGATGAAGACATCTTCTTCAATCGTCAGCTTTACAGCCGCCAAAATTTTCTCCAACAGTTGCCCCGACTTGCCCACAAACGGCAGCCCGGTTTCATCCTCGTTTTGCCCCGGCCCTTCGCCCACGACCATGATCGGTGCTTTGGGATTGCCTCGCCCGATTACGGCATGAGTCCGATTGGCTCCGAGGTCACAGCGATGACATTGGTTACAGTGCTGGCTCATCTGCTCCATCGATTCGTAGGTGCCGATCGGAATCGGAATCTTGGCACTCGTCGGAATCAAACTCGGATCAAAATCCTTCGGCACTTTGGGGGCGGCAGGTTCTGCGCTAGGTGCAAGGTCAAATAAGCTGAATTGTTCTTCGTTCACCGTGAGTTGGCAGACAGGAGTTTAACTTATAAATTTTAGGGCGAATTGTGAGGGATGAGGGCGATCGAGAGAAAGAGTTTTGCGTTTTTAAGGTTTACCATTGTGTCGTAAGGCGAAACGCACGTCTTTATCGGTGCATCAAACTTTTAGAATTTTGCCATCATAGGGGAAAGCCAATGCCCTCGGCTGGAGGAGGCGATGTCCCTATCGCAATTGTTTTCAGGATCAAACACGCTGTTTGTCGATCGCGCTCAAGCCGGAGAAAAGCTGGCTCAAGCCGTTTTGTCAGCCGCTCAGGGTTTGGATGCCAGATTCGTCGTCTATGCGCTGCCGCGTGGCGGGTTGCCTGTTGCCGAGCCTGTGGCGCGATCGTTGAACTGCCCGCTGGATGTAATTGTCGCCAAGAAAATGACGCGCCCTGAGAATCCGGAGTTAGCGATCGGAGCCGTCACCGCCGATGGACAGGTTCTCTTACCAAAATCGCGATCGTCTGGGGAGGCTTCTCAAGAATGGGAACAAGCCCGCCAACGAGCGCAGAAAAAGGCCCAGCAGCAACTCGCTCAATTTGTCGATCGTCCCGATATCGACCCAGAAGGCGCGATCGCGCTAATTGTCGATGATGGCATCGCGACCGGAATGACGATGGCCGTTGCGGTCAAAGCTTTACGGACTCGCAATCCTGCCCAAATTTGGATCTGTGCGCCTGTGGCTCCAATTGAGTTGGTGAGCGCTTTACAGCAGGGGTGTGATCGCTTAATTGTTTTGGCAACGCCCGATCGCTTTCAGAGTGTCAGCCGTTTTTATCAAGTCTTTGCTCAAGTAGAGATGCAGGAAGCACTGGATTGTCTAAAACAGTTTTATCAGTCAAAGCTTCATCCGTCAGAGCCATCCACACTAGATACAAAACAAATGGCTGATGACCAATAATCGCAAGCAAAATTGATAGACTAATGCGGGGCGTTTGGGAGTAAAAGATGAGGCACTGGCGGCAGTTTTGGCACAATGTAAGTTTTTTGGGTCAATACAACCCACCTCAGATTGTAGAAGCGGTGATGTTGATGTTGGCAGCGCTGCTGGTGTTGATCTGGGCGAGCGAACGGGCAATGCCCTACTTGCTGTTGAGTTGGATCTATACAGTGGGAGCCTGTGCGCTGATTGTCGTGCGCGAAACGGTGATTCCTTCTGCCCACGCAAAACTCAACCGGACGATCGCAACCATCACGGTGTTTTTGGTCAGTCCGCTCTTGTTTTTGCTTTATCAGACTTGACGACTCAAAATCTGGCAGTAAGCGTGGATCATCTGGTCAGCGATCGCGCCCCAACTGTAATATTTTTCAGCGTATTCTTGAGCGCATTTGCCTCGACGCTGTTGTTCGGAGCGATCGCTTAAGGCAGTTCTCAAGGTACTCGTCAACGCTTCAATATCACAGGAAGTGACCCATCCCGCCTGAGCCTGCTGCACGTCTTGCCAAATGTGAACTTGATCAGAAATCACGACAGGCGTTGCGGCGGCCATGGATTCGGCGACGGCGATGCCAAAATTTTCGTAATAAGAAGGCAACACAAACAGATCGGCGGCTTGCAACAGCGCAGTTTTTTCGCTCCCGGAGACAAATCCGGTGAGGGTGGTACGATCGCCCAAATTTGACTGTTGAATTTGATCACGAATCGCTGCCTCAAATTCTGGATCTTGAGGATTTGCCCCCGCCAATACAAACTGAAAGTCTTGCTCTGTTGCTAATTTTTCTAAAGCAGGAATCAGCAAATCCAACCCTTTTTTGGGATCGATGCGAGACATGAAGAGTAGTAAGGGACGATCGCCTGGAATGCCAAACTTTTCCTTGATGTCGATCGGCTGATTCATCGCTGGCAACGTCACCCCTAACGGAATCACCAGATCTTGAGTCAATGTACCAAAGCGATCAGAAATCTTAGCTTCTTGATCACTGGTGAAATGAACGGCGGCCGCCCCCGCTAGATTGGGCCGTTCTAACAAGGTGGCGTAGAGGGTTTTAAGCTGACGTTTTTTCTGTAGATCAGCCGGGTCAAGCGTACCCAACGGACGCAAAATGTAAGGGAGACGCTGCGATCGAGCCACCCGCGCCGCCATCGAACTCACCGGAGAAAACAAAGCGTGAATATGGGCCAAGTCGTACTCATGGCTGTGGCTTGCCAACCAGCGCAGCAAATTTAACGAGAATTTGTACCGCCGAAATGGAGAACACCGAAAATAGTAAACCTCATAGCCGTTTTGCTCAACAGGCGTTTCGAGCGGCACATCTAAAGGAGGCTGACCGCGATCGCCATTAGAATCCGTGGTCAGAATGGTGACTTTAATTCCCTGGCTGGCCAGTGCAGTTGACAGCCCCATCACCATTTGACTGGGGCCACCGTAAATTAGAGAAATTGAAGGGACAATTTGAAGGATTCGCATGGGAATTAAAGACAAACATTCTTTTGGGGGAGTTCGCCCGACTAGCGCAATTGAGTATCCAAGCGTCTCGATGCAACTAGCTGTAAGCGACCTAAACGATAGAATTCCCCAATCTTTTGTTTCAGTTTGAGGATTACTTTTTGGGATAAAGAACGCTGAGGATATTTCAACACGTTCTGTCGCTCAAAATAGACCGCCATCTTTTTTGGATCAGACTGTCCTTTCTTGATTCTGACTCCTTCCGTTCTATCCATGAAGAAGTGAATGCCATCCATCTCTCCCCATCGGGCAGTCATTCCTGCTTTGGCCGCGGCTAGACCGATCGCATTACCTTCACCCACATACACCCCTCGTAACTCAAAGTAGTTAGCAAGTTGATCCCACCAGTCGAGAAAATCTACTTCTTTGCCAGAGTCTCTCGTAACGCAGATCAAGTACTCATAAACAAACTTTGTGTCTGGATCATCTAAGCTCAATCCCAACTCTTGAGCCGCCGCTTGAGTGACTTCAAATTCTTTGATTAGTTTTGCGTCAGCAGTTCCTGCGTAAATTTCAGCATATTGTTTGGTCATGCTGTGACAGCTTCTAGCGGTAAGTCCTGGAGTTTTAATCCAGTCCATTTCTAGCGGCAGCGGCTCTAAGATTCGCATGTCTGCATCGATAAAAATGCAGGTTTCAAAAAGGCTCAGTCCTTTAGCGATCGCAAACCTTTTATCGTGGTAACACTTCACTCCTTGCTGTTGATGATAGAAAGCTCGAACGTTTTTCTGCTGACTAAAGGCTTTGGGCTGGTCTGTTAGAACGATAAAGCAAGTTTCTGGGGCATACTTTTCAAGATCTTTGGCCAGTTCTAAAGCGAGATCTCGATAGGGCTTACTAATTGCTAAGGAGCAAAAACAAAACCGTGAATTTTGAAATACCATTGTCTCTTTTTGTAGGGGGGACTACTCGAATCTAAAATTGACATTGATTTCACCCTGATGGTTGTTTGACTGTTAGCTGACGGTTGAATCGTTAGTGATGCTGAGGATTGAGTTGTCGGTAGAAGCTTAAAAGTTCTTTGGCGAGAGCGTGGTTGGTGTAGTGGGCGATCGCTCGTTCATATCCGCGTTGTCCGAGTGCTTGGGCGCGATCGGGCTGATCCATCAGTTGCGATAGGCGATCGCTCAACTCGTCTACATCACCCTCCGGAAAGACCAAGCCAGCCTGACCAATCACATTAGGGATTTCACCAGAGTCAGAGCCAATTACGGGAATCTGACAAGCCATCGCCTCGATCAAGACATGCCCAAATTGCTCTTTCCAGCCCGCCGAGGTCAGCGTTTTAAACTGATAGGTGGTTTCAGACGGCAAGACCAGCGTGTTCATCAAGTTGATGTAGCGATACACGTCGGCATGGGGCACGCTCTCAACCCAGATTAAGCGATCGCTCAGTCCCAACTCTGTAGCCTGTTGGAGCAGCGTCTCTTTGAGCGGCCCGCGTCCCAAGAGCAGCCATTTCCAGGGGCGATCGCTTCGAGTTACCCGCAAGGGGTCGCTCAATTTTGCGAGAGACTTGGCCAGGGTCAACAATCCTTTTTCTTGGACAAAGCGCCCCACAAATCCGACGACAAAATCTTGGGGAGAAATTCCCAGTTGGGCGGCGAGGTTGGGTTGAGGTTGGGGGCGAAACAGGCTGTCGTCTACTCCCAATTGCGGCATGATTTTCATCGGGCCTGCGTAGGCGCGATCGCACAAAATTTTCTCACCGTCCACGTTTCCGACCACAATGCCGTCGGTGTGTCGCAAGTTGTAAGCTTCTAGCAGCGAGACAGGAAACTTCAAACTGTAGGGCAGATTCCACCAGGTAAAAAATACGTTCTTGGCCTTGAGTCCCAGCAATCGATTTAGCGTGATCATCTGGGCATACGCCAGCGATTTGGCACCCTGCTCAACTTGAATGATGTCGGGTCGAAACGATCGCATCAAAGCAATCAAATCCGCGCCAAAGGTGAGCATTCCCTGATTGTTTTGGCTGAAATTGGAGACAGGCACGACTCGAAAGGAACCTGCTTGCCGAGGTTGGGTTTCGACGACCTCTTTCATCACGCCGCCCGGTTTCCAGCGTTTGGGCACGACGATCGTCACCTCGATTTCTGGCTCCAAGTTGGCGAGAACTCGCAGCTTTTCACAGTTCAAATCCACAATATAGGAATGGCTGGCAACGAGAATCTTCATAGCGTAGCCCCCGCTTCATGAGTTAAAACTGGCGAAGTTTCTTGGGACTTGCGGCTATAGATTTGACCGTCATCCCAAAGCGATCGCACCACCGTTTTGAGCGCTTGCAAAAATCCCAAACTGTAGAATCCAAATCGCGTGATGATCTTGATCGGCGAACCGCTTTTGTGACAGGGCGGACGACCCAACACATGACAGTCAAATAGTCGCAAAAAGAAGCGCGAAGCCTGCCAAAAGGTGAGGTTTTTGAACCCCATCAAAAAGTGATTGTGATAAAAAGTGAGTTGATATTTGAGCGATCGCGTGGTGATATCGTGACAGCCGCCCGTCTCCTCACCCAAATGGATCAGATGCGCGTCGGGGTCGTACCAGATCATCAGTCCCGTTTTGCGAATTCGCAGACAAAAGTCAGATTCTTCGCGCACCGCACTGCCCTGAAATCGCTCGTCAAACAGAATGCCATGTTTCTCAAAGATTTCTCTGCGAAACGACATATTGCAACCTCTGGCACTGAGTACCCGTTGAGGCTTGACCGTATGCACCAAATTGATGTGATACCAGGCGATTCCAGCGTCCATCGCTTCAGGTGGCAGGTCTTGGATTTCTAGCCCTTCTTGGAAGTCGGCCAGCTTCATACGATCGAAGACTCGACCCGCTACGGCTCCAATGTCTGGATTGTCATAGTTTTTGGCGTGGGCTGCTAAAAATCCAGGCTCCAGCAGTACGTCATCATCCAAAAACAGCAGAATGTCACCGTTTGCCCGCTTGACCGCATAGTTTCGCGCACCCGGCAGACTGGCCCAATCAACTTTAAAGAGACGAATTTTGCCCTCGCTGGCCAATCCATTTAGAAATGCCTGAGTTTCGGGCTGATGGTTTTGGGTTTGGTCAACGACGATCGTTTCAAAGTGAGGATAGTCTTGCTTTAAAACGTCGAGCAGCGTCGTTTGCAACGGTTCCTCGCGGCCGTAGGTAGGAATGATGACAGAGATGAAGGGGAGGGACATGGGAGGGATGAGGGATGAGGGATGAGGGATGAGGGATGAAACTAGTGGTTAACGTCAGTTCGATGAACGCTTCGCTTCGCTTTTAGATCCAGGAACGCCCCCTAGATCCCCCACAAGTGAGGGACTTTGAACCAGAATTCCTCTCTGAAAGTCCCCTAAAATTGGGGGGTTGGGGGCAGAAGCCGTGAACAACGAAGCGAAAAAACTCTCATCGAATTCACGTAGTGGTTAGAGTTCCCGGCGATCGGGGAAAGTGTTGAGAAACTATAAAATTAGGCGGTTTTGAGGTTTTTGGGACGAGACTTTTTGGATTTTTTGGAGGCGACCCCTTGCGGGTATCTCGAAGAGATCGAGGTGGGTTCTTGTTGATCAAGTTCAGGAAGTTTCAAGACAATTCCGGCAAAGAACCAGTAGTAGACAGCAACCGGATCGACATCCAACGGGTAGTAGTAGGTGTTGTAGCTGATGAAGAGAACGAACGTCCAAAAGGCAGCGCCGTAACCTCGTAAACTGCGATCGCGAATCGAGCGGTAGGCTTTGAAGGTGGCGATCGTCAGCGTCGTGACAACCGTTAGAAATAGAATCACCCCGATCGGCCCGATTTCAAATAGCAGCTTGGGATAGTACGTTTCGATTAGTGTCGTGTCTCCAAAGGTGCGGGCAGAATTGGTGGCACGTCCGACTCCTTTGCCCAAAAAGCCTGGGCCATCGTTCACAAAGCCAAACTGCGACGCGATAAAGTCGGTGGGTGGGGCGGCGTTCCAACGGCTGACAGCGCTATCTAGTCGTTCTTGCACCAAAGCCGGGTTTGAGGCCATCACAAAGCTGAGAATCAACGCTAAACCGACCCCGATCGGAATAAATCGCTTTAAGTTGGCGACTTGTCCCGTTGTGATTAGCAAGATGATCGTGACGATCGGCACCAAAATCAGCGCAATTCTCTGGCCCGACACAACAGACATCATGAGCGTCCCAGCCATCGCCGTTAGCCCTGCCCCTCGCCACAAAAAAGACGGGTCCATAAAAGCGACCGCAAAGCTAAAAAAGGCGCTAGAGATGAGAAACCAGCCCCATTGCCAGGGTGCGACAAACGTTCCGGGGAGGCGAATCACCCCCTGCTCAGGACTGTAGAGCAGCGAACCTCCGACAAAACAGCGTGCTTCTAGAGAAGCCTTAAACAGAGCCGCCCCTTCGCCGACCGTGCCCTGGCAGCGACCCGTTTGGAGGAACATGTACTGCACAAAAGCCAGTCCGCAGCAGATGATCACCAGAGCTACCATGATTCGCGTTAGCAGATACAGGTCTTGCTTTTTTCGCATCATGTAATAGGCGCAGGGAATCAACGGCACATAGCCCAACAGCACTTTGAGTCCCAGCAGTCCCATAAAAAATGGTTTGTCGCCTCCCGTGTTTCCAGAAAGCTGCTGCGAACCGTTGACAAACAGCAACACCAGAATGCAATACGCCAGCAGCAAACTCAACGGAGTCCCCAGAGATTTGGGAATGACGATCGGCTGCTTGTGTCGTTTGCAATGTTGAATGATCGCAATCAACGCTGGGATAAAAAACGCATCTTTAGCTAATTGAAATAAGGGACTGTTGCCCCCGATCGTGTAGGTGATCGTTCCGCTAAACGGCATGTAGATCAAAAAGCCATAAAGCGCTTGCCACGGATACTTAAAAGACAGCATCAAACAGAAGATCCCCGCCCCACCGCCAATCGCGCCTTTTGGCCCACCGACGATCGCCATTAATAAACCTGCCACGATCGAGATCCCAGTTGTCATCGCGACAAAGTTGATCACTTCCTTGCGAGCCTGAGCAGCTTTGCGTTTTTGGGCGAGGCGTTCTTTGAGGCTCAAGACGGGAGCATCGTCGGTTTGAGAAGCTTTGCGTTTGGGCTTGGGCATAGGGTAGAAATCACGCAGGGCAAAAAGACAGAGGGGTAGATCGTTCCTTTAATCAAATAGCAAGCGACCCCTTGCGGGTAACTCGAAGAGATCGGCTTCTTCAAACTCCAACGCGCTGAGGTCATAGAAATCCGGTCACTTCTCAAAATTAAGCATCCCAATCGTAACTCAGAGAGTCTGTCGAGTTGGCTGCCGGAAAACTTGCAGAATTTACCTCGTTTTTATAGGTTGATAAACCTTTTGCCAGTACCTTTACGGATTTTTCTGCTCAAGTTTCCTACCAATAGAAGTTTGAAAGGCATCAACCAAGTTGCTAAGTCAGTGTTTCCCCTTGGGCATCCGGAATTTACTGAGATGAATGGGCAATAAATAAGTAACACGGGACGCAAGCCGATGACGTTTTGCCGCATACAGCGTGTTTTGCAACCCCGATCGCTCAAATTCCCTTCAAAAACCCAGACTCCAAGAGAGCGAATAATCGCAACACCAGGACACCTCCGCAAATCTCCCAACCATGCAGAGGCTCCACGGTTGTCAGAAATCGCTGCGTCCGATCGCTCGATCGAGGGGTTGACACGACAGCACTAGATTCTGCACAGGGGAATGGTCTACTTCTGCTTAAATTGCGCTACCCCAAAGGCTTGATGCTATGGCACCTGGACTCGATTCGCTGCTCCGTCCCCAAAAAGCACCGCTCACTCCTCTACAGACTCAACGCATAGAGTTTGTTTTAGGACTTGCCCTGGCGATCGGAATTCTCCTTAGACTACTCAATCTCAGCACACGAGAATTTTGGTATGACGAAGTTCTTTCACTGCTGCTCATCACCGGGCAAAAGATCCAATACGCAACGCCCCCAGATGTAGCAGTGCCGCTGAGTCAGTATACGGCTCTCTTGAGTTTACCTTCAGAATCGAGTCTGGGCGCGATCGCCAAAACCCTACAAGGACTGCTTCGAGGCCTATACGCAGGAGAACCTCATCCGCCGTTATTTTTTTTAGTCCAACACGGATGGCTGCGGCTGTTTGGCAATGGGGAAGGGGCGATGCGGAGTTTGCCGGCCCTATGGAGCGTGGGCGCGATCGTGGCCGCTTTTGGATTGGGGCGCACTTTACTGGGCCGACGCGGCGGACTGTTGTTTGCAGCTCTTCTGGCAACTAACCCCTTCTATCTTTTTCACTCGTTAAATGTGCGAATGTACACGCCACTAGCACTCTGGGTCATTTTGAGTACCTGGGCGCTTTTGAAACTGATACCCCAAAAAGGTCAGGAAAAACAGCTAAACAATCGTCGCTGGCAAATGATTTTGATTGGCTCGATCGCCGCTGGACTGATGACTTTTTACCTGTTTGCCTATTGGGTGATTGCGCTGGCAGGGCTGGTCTTACTCGTCGATCGTCGGCACTGGTGGCAGCAGGGTTTGCGGCTAGGAATGGGCGTTTTGCTTACGGTGCCCTGGGCCCTCTGGGGAACGCTCAAACAGTTGAGGAGCGCAGATTTTGATCGGTTTAGCACCCTCAAAGCAGCCGGAAACCCTCTGTTGCTCCATGTTCAGGATGTCTTGCAGACTCTAGGCATTCACCTATTCACCGGAGATTGGGCCACAGCGCTACCGTTGGGTACCGTTCAGACGATCGGGCTGGTTGGGCTGCTGATTTTAGTCTCGATCTGCATAAGCCTCTGGAAAGCGGACGATCGGCGCGTCTTGAAGGTGGCTGCTGTGATGGGAATGGGGCCGCTCTTACTGGCGCTTGGAGTAGACATCGCCGCTGGCAAGTTTACGCTTGGCTTTGGCTGGGGAAGGGCTTTGCTGTGCATTTTACCGGGGTGTCTGCTGCTAATAGCGTTGGGAATCGAGCGCAGTGGGCGGTGGCGAAACTGGCTCTCAACGGGTATCCTCCTGGTGTATTTGACGATCGATATCAGTGATCTCAGTGGGCGACCTCGGCAGGTTTTTCACCAGATTGCCGACCTTCTAAAACAAGATCCCACCGTCCCGACTCTGGTTGTCCTCAACTCTCAAGCCTGGGGACATGTCAACCGTTTAGCGTATTATGTCCCTGATCACCTTTCGGTTTCTCTGCTGGCTCAACCCTCAGCAACGCTTGCGACTGCTCTAGAAAAAACGCTGACTCTAAATGATTCTCCTTATCAACGAGTTCTCTGGTTAGAAAGCGGACGGCCGCTCTGGTCTCCACCCACGACGGATACAGAGCGGCAGCAAGTTGAGAAAATTTTGAGCGATCGATTTCAATTCATCCAGTCCAGCGACCTCTCCGGCACCATGAATTTAGATCGGTTTAGCCTTAAATTGTACAAGCGTGCTTCCTCTCCCCTCTTGAACCCATGACTTTAAATGTGTCTCGATCGCTGCTGCCTACTCCTACCGGATCGCTAGAAATCCCTGCTTTACCAGAAGTTGCTCAAACAGCCAGTCCCATTTTTTTCTCACTGGTCGTTCCGACGTACAACGAGGGTAGAAACATTCAGCGCATTGTGAGCATTTTGACGGGCTTGCTCGATCAGGCTTTTCCCCAGGATTATGAGTTGATTGTGGTGGATGATGACAGCCCCGATCGCACCTGGGAAGTCGCCCAACAAATGCTGCCAGACTATCCCCAACTGCGTGTGATGCGTCGCCAAACCGAACGCGGACTCTCAACGGCCGTCATCCGAGGCTGGCAAGCCTCAACAGGACAAATCCTAGGCGTGATCGATGGAGATTTGCAGCATCCGCCCGAAGTGTTGCCTCAGCTTTTACAAAAGATTGCTCAAGGGGCGGATTTGGCCGTTGCGAGTCGTCATGTAGAAGGCGGCGGAACGAGCGATTGGGGGCTGATACGGCGGGTGTTGTCACGAGGTGCGCAACTGGTCGGACTGGTGATTTTGCCCAATGTGGTCGGGCGAGTGTCTGACCCCATGAGTGGCTATTTTATGGTGCGGCGATCGGCGATCGCTCACTACGTGATGAATCCGCTCGGCTATAAGATTTTGCTAGAAGTTTTGGGACGGGGGCAGGTGCGAGAGGTCGCAGAGGTCGGCTATGTGTTTCAAGAGCGCAAAGAAGGTGAAAGTAAGGTCACTTGGCGGCAGTATGTTGAATATTTGGGACATTTGCTAAAGCTGCGATCGAAAGGCCGGATTAGTCAGTTTACGGCAAAGTTTCCCGTCGATCGCTTTCTGCGGTTTGGACTGGTCGGGTTTAGTGGCGTTTTTGTCGATCTGGCGGCCTTTTACCTGCTGCGGGTGCAGTTTGGGTTACCGATCGCTCGCAGTACGATACTGTCGGCCGAAGTGGCTGTGATTAATAATTTTTTGTGGAATGATTTATGGACGTTTGGGGATATTTCTCAAAAACAACCAGGCACCTCTCAACGGTTAAAGCGGTTTTTGAAGTTTAATCTGGTCTGTCTTGCGGGGATCATTCTACAAGCGCTGCTGGTGAGTCTGCTGCATGATGCCTTCGGAGTGAATGAATTTGGGGCTAAACTATTGGCGATCGTCCTCGTCACCTTCTGGAATTTTTGGATCAATCTCAAATTAAGCTGGCGCGTGACCGACGTGAGAAACGGCAAGTAGGAAGACAAGCGTTTAATCGGACTCACGGGTGCTTTTTGTTACCTATATAGAAAATTCTCCTACCTGTTCCCTGGATAGCGGAGGCTGTACTATTTTCTCTAAGCATAAAATTGAGCGCTTCGAGGAATAGAGTCATGTTTCAAAACCTTTGGTACTGAGTGACAGGCAGACCAGACAAACGAAATCTTTTGGCAGAAAAGCGCAAAGCTGCACAGCCGATGGGCATCAGAACTCAATCGATCGCCGAGCTTCTCAACGAGTGGGAAGAACAACTCGACCAAACCGACGCTCGATCATAACCAGTCTGGTTCAAAGTCCTCCAATTTTGGGGATTTAGGGGGCGAAAAGATGGACACCTCCCACAGATTTATCCCTTCAATCAGCAACGCCCCAGTCTCTTCTCATTCTGAACGGCCCACCTCTTCACAGATCCGCTCAAATGCGCCTGCTGGATCGTCAGATGCCGTAATGGGGCGACCGATCACGAGATAGTTGGCTCCCGCTTGAAAGGCCGCGATCGGGGTCATCACTCGTTTTTGATCGCCTGTCTCAGCCCAAGTGGGTCGCACTCCCGGACACACCAACAAAAACTCATCGCCGCAGGTTTGTCTGAGTTGCGCCACCTCTTGAGGCGAGCAAACTGCCCCCGCTAACCCGCTTTCTTGAGCTAACAACGCCATCTCCAAAGCATATTCTGGCAACTCTAGCGGAACTTTTAGCTCAAAGGCCAGCGTGCGAGAAGAAATGCTGGTCAGCAGCGAAATGGCAATCAATTTGGGAGCAGGTAAACCCACACGATCGGCGCTCATCTGCATGGCGGTTTGGGCTTGGGTTAACCCGGCTTTGCCACAGGTTGCATGAATGGTCAGCAAATCGACCCCAAATCGGGCAGCGGCGGCCGTAGCGCCTGCGATCGTATTGGGAATATCGTGAAACTTTAAATCCAAAAAGATCCGCTTCTGACGATTTTTTAACTCAGTCAGAATATCAGAACCACTACTGACAAACAGTTCTAGCCCTACCTTCCAAAATGTGACTTGGGGCAGCTTTTCAACGAGTGCGATCGCGTCCTCTAAAGAAGGCACATCGAGCGGCACAATGATGCGATCGGAAATCAAAGCCATTAGGAGACAAAACGCACAAATTTATTCTTACCAACCTGAAGAACTTTATCGATCAAGTCGTCAGGAGACTCAACCATACGATCGGCTTCCCCCACTTTTTCACCGTCTAGTTTTACGGCTCCTCCTTGAATCTGGCGACGCGCATCAGAACTGGTTTTGCACAATCCGGTGATGCTTAATAGATAGAACAACTTTACTGGAAACTGAACCGACGCTAACGAAAATTCGGGAACGGCAGCGATCGTCGTTTTGCCACCCTGAATCAAACTCATCGCAGCTTGTTGAGCTTCTAACGCAGCGTCTTTGCCGTGATATTGACTGACCACCTCTAGCGCAAGCAGTTTTTGGCGATCGCGCGGATTTTCGGGCAGCTTGTCTAACGGCAGGTCAGTGAGCAACTCAAAGTAACTGTTGATAATCGAATCGGGAATTTTTTCTAGCTTAGAATACATACCCAGTGCGTCTTCTGAGAGTCCGATGTAGTTGCCGATCGACTTCGACATTTTTTGAGCGCCATCCGTCCCCAACAAGATCGGCATCAGCAAGCCAAACTGCGGAGTCTGCCCAAAATGACGCTGCAAATCGCGACCCACCGCCAAATTGAACTTTTGATCAGTACCACCCAACTCCACATCGGCATTCAGCGCGACCGAATCGTACCCCTGCATCAACGGGTAAAGAAATTCATGCAAATAAATCGCCGTCCCCTGCTTATGGCGCTCCGCAAAGCCTTCTTTAGCCAACATTTGCCCGACCGTCATCGTCGCCAACAGTTCCAGCGTTTTGGGGAGGTCAAGCTGTGACAGCCACTCAGAGTTGTAACGGATCTCTAATCGGCCAGGCGTGTCAAAATCGAGAATCGGCCGCACCTGATTTAGGTATGTCTCTGCATTGGCAGCCACTTCCTCAGCCGTAAGTTGTCGCCGCACCTCTGATTTGCCCGTCGGATCACCAATGCGCGCCGTAAAGTCACCAATTACCACGATCGCCGTGTGCCCAGCGTCCTGAAAGGCCCGTAATTTTCGGAATACAATACTATGACCCAAATGAATGTCAGTGCCCGTCGGGTCAATGCCAAACTTCACGCGAAGGGGACGATCTCTTTTAGCGATACGCTGTACCAAATTTTCGTCAGGGCTACTTGAGTTGGGCTGGTCAGGGAAAATTTCATAAGTGCCCCGACTGAGCCAGCTAAGATTCGACATACATTCTCGATCGACTGAGAGGAAACTGATGTCCCATTACACTAGACAGATCACACCCGACCCATCTGCCAAAATTCACACGCTCTCTAGTCAGCCTACTATAATTGGTGCCATCATCGCTTTTTCTCTAGCCCGCCCGCCATTTGTACTAGAGAAACTTCGCTCCATTTGGGTCAGTCTCCACTATCCTATCTAGAGCGATTTGAGTAAAAATCTACCCCTAGAAATTTTTTCTTATAGAATTTTCTGAATTACCTTCAAAGATCGCCTGCCCCAACCGTCGCACCCCTAAGAAAGAGAGATTAACGTGGCATCCAATACGATTCGACAAAAACAAAAAAAAGAGTCCGGGTCTACCTTACACTTTGTCCAAACAGTGGGCAAAGTAACGGGTGGCACCGTTTTGGGAATCACCATGTTGGGCAGTGCGATCGTCGCGGGGGGTCTCGTCGGTCTGGCCATCAGTTTTCGCAATTTGCCGGATGTGCGAGTGCTGCGCGGCTACACGCCTAGCGAGACGACGCATATCTATGACATTAAGGGCAAAAATCTCGCCAGCATTCACGGCGAAGCCAATCGAGAAGTGGTGCCCTTGGATAGGATTTCGCCTCATTTAAAGCGGGCAGTGTTGGCGATCGAGGACAGCTATTTTTACTCACACCAAGGCGTGAATGCTCCGGCCGTCGCTCGTGCATTTACGGTCAACTTTAACCACGGACGCACGGTTGAAGGCGGCTCCACGGTGACCATGCAGTTGGTGAAGAACTTATTTCTCTCACCCAAACGCGCCTTTAGCCGCAAGATTGCCGAAGCTGTTTTAGCTTTGCGGTTAGAGCAAATCTTCAAGAAAGACCAGATTCTAGAGATGTACCTCAATCAGGTCTACTGGGGACACAATACTTATGGAGCGCAAACCGCCGCCGCCAGCTACTTTGGGAAGTCTGCTTCTCAGCTAAACCTCGCCGAATCGGCCATGATGGCGGGCTTGATTCAATCCCCGGAAGCCTTGAGTCCGTTTGTCGATCTCAAAGCAGCGACCCGTCGTCAGCATGATGTTTTGCGTCGCATGGTGGATCTGAAGTGGATCACGCCTCAAGAAGCCGCCGCCGCTCGAAAGTATCCGATCAAGCTGGGCAAAATCACCTCCTTTCAGACGAGTGCAATGCCCTACGTGACCGAAGCGGTGATTCAAGAGTTGACCAAAAAGTTTGGGCGAGATGCCGTTCTCAAAGGGGGAATGCGAATCCAAACGACGATCGACACCAAGCTTCAGCGCATGGGCGAAGATACGGCCAAACGTTGGATTCAGACCTTGAACTACGAAGGGGTCTATGCTGACCAGATGGCGATCGTCGCGGTTGATCCGAGAACCCACTTTATCAAAGCGATGGTGGGCGGTGTGGACTACAGAAAGAGTCAATATAACCGGGCGATGCAGGCCCTTCGTCAACCGGGGTCAGCCTTCAAACCGTTTGTTTACTATGCCGCTTTTGCGTCTGGAAGGTATGCGCCTGACTCGACGGTGTATGATTCTCCGGTCAGCTACCCCGATGGCTACGAAATGTATTCTCCGCGCAACTATGACGGGACGTTTGCGGGAGCGATCACGATTCGTAGAGCGTTAGAAGTGTCGCGCAACATTCCCGCAGTTAAGCTGGGGCAAGAAGTTGGATTGAATAAAGTCGTCGAGGTCTTGAGAAGTATTGGGGTCAAAAGCCCGATCGACCCGGTGATTTCTCTACCGTTGGGGGCGGTGGATCTGACTCCTTTAGAGATGGCTGGCGCTTACGCCACATTTGCCAGCAATGGATGGTATTCAGAACCAACGCTAATTGTGCAGGTGACCGACAGCAGTGGTAACGTCTTGCTCGACAACACGCCAAAGCCGAGACTGGTGCTTGATCCGTGGGCCTCTGCTGCGGTCAACGATGTCTTACAAGGGGTCGTGACGCGAGGCACTGCGACAGCGGCTCAGATCGGTCGTCCGGCAGCAGGCAAGACAGGCACGACTTCTTCTGAGCGTGACATTTGGTTTGTCGGCTATGTGCCTCAGCTTGCGACGGCCGTCTGGGTCGGAAACGACGACTACAAGCAGCTTGGATACGGGGCAACGGGCGGTCACTTTGTCGCCCCAATTTGGCGAGACTTTATGCAACAAGCCATGCAAGGAGAACCCGTTGAGCGGTTCACGCCAACCTCTGAGTTCGATCGACCCTAGTAGAGAAAGGGATGGGGAATGAAACTGCTTTAATTTCTGTATTAGCGTGGTTTCTACAATAGAGGTTTTGGCTGAGGGCTATTTGTCAATTTCTGCTTTCATGCGCTCTAGCGTTCGGTTCATTTGATCAAACATCTGCTGAGGCGTAATGCCATACTGACCAAGTTGAGTTTTGAGTTGTTCGACGGTCATCTGCGCCTGAAAGTCTTCGGATAGCTCAAAGCGCTTCATAAAAATTTTGTAGCGATCCATAATGGCTTCCATTTGTTCTATAAATAGAACTTTGCCATCGCGATCGAACTTCCCGTAGCTATTTCCAAGCTGCATCAAGGACTGATAATCTTCAAATAGCTTTTTGGCTTCATGTTGAACCAATTCAGAGTCAAAAATTCCCATCGCTGTAATTTAATAAATAGTCGATCAGTTGAGCAAAAAAGCGCTAAGTAGGACTGTGTAAGCAATCCCAATACAATTATTTTAGTGGAGCGATCGCTTCAGGTTAAGTAGTGTTTCCCCTACCCACATCTACCCGCGACCAAACAATCCAAAAAACCAGCCTTTTTTACTCTGTTTGTCAGGTTTCTTAGACTCGGTTTTTTTAGGTTCAGGTTTTTTAGATTCAGGTTTCTTAGGTTCAGGTTTCTGTGAAGAACCATTTGTTGAAGCATTATGTTGAATGTCAAATCTAGCCGCAAAGTGTTTCGCGATCTGATCGTCTGGGTTAAGTTGGAGCGCTCGTCGGAAGTGAGGTTTTGCCGCACTAGGTGTGATGTTTTGTCTCATGTAAGCCAGCCCAATCAGTGAGTGGTAATTACTTTTGTTTGGCTCCATTCTCAAAGCATCTTTTAGCTCTGCGATCGCTTTTGGCCAGGCATTTTTATTCATGTATTCCTGCGCCCGTTTGTAATGAAGATCAGCATAGTCTAACTGCGACCTAATGTTAGAAGAGTTGCTCGCCGCTTGAGAATTTCTGACCTCAACGCTGTTGGTTGTGATTCCTGTTCGCTTCTCTCCGATGAAAATATTTTCACCGCCCATCTTTAGCTTGAGGTAAGCCAGGTTTAACTCGTTAAGCTGTTGGGTGATACTTTGAAAATTTTCTAAGGGTTGATATTGACGCTCAGACAAATTGGCGATCGCTTGCTCATAAAAGATATCTGCTTCTTGAAGAGACTTACGAGACAACTCACGCGCCAATTCACTCTGAGGGGCAGGAGATTGATCTCTTACCATCTGCCGCACTTTGAGCCGCATCAAGGCCAGCGTTTCAGCCCGGCCCTTTTCCTGTCTAATTTTTTCGTAAGCAGGATTGACGAGCCGCCCAAACAGCCTTTCGATCAATTCACCCGTCTCTGGATCAGTTGCTACGCTAATATCAGGACGCAAGATTTTGGCAACACTTCGGTATCGTTTTGACACACGGATATCTTCCGCTAAAACTGAAACCCCCAGTACTGCGAAGGGGTCTGACAAATACTTTAACCAGTCTTGCGAGAAGGGCATCGATCGTCTGTCCTTAAACTTCTATATAAAATAAAACCTGAACGGGCGTTAAAAAACAGTCACGCAGCGATCTAAATTGCTGAGGCCAAAAGTTACAAAGATTCTATGTCATCTATCAAATCAAACGACTCTCAGCAGCAGTTCTTCGTTAGTTATAGTGAAACAGAGATTCGCCCCGCAACCCGATGAAGAGATACGATCCTCAACTAGCCTCTACTCAAGGTCTAGACCTTTACTTAAGTGGATAAGCAGCCCCGTGACGATCGCACTTCAGAGCTATCCTATCTTGCTGGCCCGTAAAGCAGCACTGCTGTAGGAGTCTATACTCTAATGTACTCGGTCAGTACGGGTAGAACAGGAGAATGAGCTAGAAGTCTTGTAGCCCAAAAGACATATCTTTTGTTTTGGCACTTAATTGTCCCATACGTTACTATTTTTGTCCTAGAGTCTGATGTGACATGTTGAGCAAGCCAAAAAACCGAAAAACTGCTGCAATTCTTGCGTTGGTGAGTGCTGTTCCCCTTCCTTTGTTAGGGGTTTCACTGCATTTGGCGGGGCTACACAAATTTTATCTGGGACAAAAGTGGTGGGGGGTGTTGTACATGCTGTTAGCGTTTACTCCCATTCCCGCAGTGGCTGGCGTGATCGAAGGTGTTTGGTATTTGATTCAAGACCCCGATGAGTTTGACCAAAACTTTAATGAAGGGGTTTCACTACAAGAGACCATTCAGCCACCTGTCGTCTCCAGAAAAACCTCCCCAAAAGTCAGCACGATCGCTCAGGACTTGAGAGAGTTGGATCAACTGCGGCAAGATGGGCTAATTTCAGAGTACGAATTTGAACAAAAGCGCCGAAAACTGCTCGATCGAATTCACTGATTTTCCTATTTTTCTTTTTGATGACCCTTTTTGACTGGTTCTCCAAACAATCTCGCGCTCAGTTGGGTTCTCAACTGCCAAACTCACTACGCTCACGTATTCTCAATGATCCGTTTTATCGGTTTCAATCGTTAGAAGAAATCCGTCTAGCCGCATCACTGGGCATTCAAATTGACGTTAATCAAGCCAGCGTTGACGATTGGTTAAGGATTCCAGGTCTATCGATTCATCAAGCTCGCATGTTGACCCAGTTGTCTGATTCTGGAGTCCAGTTCTTTTGTGTCGAAGATTTAGCCGCTGCTCTAGGACTCTCACTCCAGCGCCTCAAACCCTTGGAGCCGATTCTCAGCTTTTGTTATTACGACTCTGAAAGCGTTTGTGTGATTCAACGAGTTAATTTGAATGCAGCATCCGTTGAAGACCTGACTAGCATTCCTGGAATGGGCAAAGTGTTGGCAAGAGCGATCGTTCGCAATCGCGTCTCAAACGGAGCTTACAAAAATCTGGTTGAGCTTCAACAAAGACTGTCTCTACCCAGCGAAACTGTTTCTACCCTGATGCACTATTTGAGCTTCTGATTTCTCAAACTTTGCCCAAGCGATCGAACGGATAAAATCGAATCCAGGCTCGACCGAGAATATATTCCTTGGGCAAAAAGCCCCACACATGAGAATCGTTACTATTGTTGCGGTTGTCGCCCATCACGAAAAATGAACCTTCTGGAACCTTTGCGGGAGACATCAAATATTTGGGAGCCTCGGCAATATAAGACTCTTGAAGCGGCTGATTGTTGATGTAGACTTTGCCGTTTTTGACCTCGATCGTTTCTCCTGGTGTGCCAATGATCCGCTTGATGAAAGCTTGATCCTTAGAATATCCCTGTTCTTGTAGTTGAGGGGGTGGATCAAACACGACAATATCGCCAAAATTGGGCAACCCAAAGCGGTAAGACATCTTCTCAACAACCAGACGATCGCCCACATGCAGCGTTGGCATCATCGAGTCAGAAGGAATAAATCGCGGCTCTGCCACATAAGCCCGGACAATCAGCGCCAAAATCAACGCCACAAGCAGAATCTGAAAGTTTTCCCACAAAGTTTTCCACGGGGAGACTTTTTCAGGAGATGAAGTCTTTGGCTCAGTCGTCGGATCGGAGGTCATGGGCAGGCTTATCAATATATGTGGCTTTCGTCATTGTACGGTCAACTGCAAACCTTCACAGCGCAGAACCACTTTCAAGAACCATCTTCAAAGGTCACTTTTGGTAGAATAGCTAGCTTCAAAAATTTTCGCAATCAATTGAATGCGTCTGTAGCAAAATTACCTTAGACTCAACTCGACATCTATCTGTTTTTGTACAAGGAATCTGATTTCTATGCCACTGACGCTTGCAGAATTGAGAGACAACTTAGATGGTTTGGGCTATTACCTGGGGCCAAGAGGTCTATTTGGGATTGGCAACGAGAATCAATCTTGCGATCGCAACATTCTAGGCAACATTGACTGCTCAACAACCTCGCTGCGAGAGGTCAACCAGCTTGAAGGCTATACTCAGGCAGCCATCTTTCAGTTTCAGGCTGACAATCTCATGGCAGCAACGGGACAAAACGGGATTGACCTGCAAAACAAAGTTGAGGAATCTGTCAGAATTTTGCAAAACAACCTCAAGATTGTTCTAGCGAATTCTCTGCCGATCACGGGGCGCTATCTGTTTCAAACGATCGCCGCCGTCAAGACCTATCAGCAGAATAGACGATTTCCAGTAACCGGGATTGCCAGCCGCCCCGTTCGCAAACAGCTAGATGACGATGCGAGAAAAATCATCGGCAGACCTCCCGGAGTGACCCCTTCGCCGACTCCGACTCCTACGCCCACCCCTTCCAGCGAACTTGAAACTTTGAGAAAGCTCAGAGCAGACTTGGCAACGCTAAAAGACTTGCACGCCAGGAGAACGCTAACAGATGAGGCCTTTATCACAGCCGTATATCGGCTTATTCCCTAGTTGAGACTTGACAATCTTATGACGAGACCTCCCATCGACCGTCAACGAGAACATCAAGCAAACGAGCGTACCTTTTTGGCCTGGCTACGGACGGCGATCGCCCTCATCGGTTTCGGGTTTGCAATTGCCCGGTTTGGGTTATTTCTCCATCAGCTTCAACTGACGCTCACTCAGCAGCCAGACCAGCTAAATTCAATCTTTAACTCTGAAACGTTGGGCGTGGGGTTGGTGGCGTTTGGCATTCTGACGATCACGCTAGCAGCTTGGCGTTATAACCAGGTGTTTCAACAAATTGAGCGGGGTGATTATCGTCCGAGTCGGCTGCTAGTGTGGGTGATGACGGGGGCTGTGATCGTGTTTGGCACCTTGAGCCTTCCCCTGCTGTTGGTCAATAACAAGCCAATTTTGTCCACTCCGCCTCGATCAAAATAGCCTCTCTAGAAACAACGATCGCCTAACTCTAATCAGGAAGTTCAGCGATCGTTAATCTTTAGTTGATCTTTAAAGGTTCTAGCGACGATCGAGACTGGAGGTAAGGCGCTCGATCGCCCCCGTCAAGCGTTCTTGAGACACCAAAACCGGATCAGCAGGTGCAGCAATCTCATCAACTGCTTCTTGTCGAACGAATCGTCGCTTTGCCTTCTCAAATGCACGAATCATCAGAAAGATGGCTAACGCAATGATCACAAAATTGATGATTGAGGAAAGAAAGAGTCCATACTTGATGCCGCCATCAGTCGATAGGTCTTGCAAATTCTTAAGGTTAAGCTGAGTCAGAATAGGACTCAAAATTGCTGGCGTAACGATGTCATCTGCAAAGGATTTGACAATATTGCCAAAAGCGCCCCCAATAATCACAGCGACTGCCAGATCGATGACATTGCCTTGCATCAAAAATTTCTGAAAATCAGCCCAAAATCCACTACGTGCCATAGGTCAGTCCATTCCTTTCGTTTAGTGCAACCTGAGTTATTGGTTACATAGTGCTTGGGCCGTATTATATTTTGCCAACAATTCAGATTATTTTAAGAATTGTTAAGTATCCAGGCTAGAAAAAGTTTTTGTGGGCTCGACTAAGTTGTAATAGCAAAAAAGCGGCAGAAACTTAAAGTCTCCACCGCCCGCTAATTTCTAATTGTCAAGTTTAGCTACTCAGCCGCCTGAGGAAGCAACTCTCGCTTTTCACCTTGAACGACCTTCACGGTGCCTGTCTCATCCACATCAATGATCGCAACATCACCATCTTTGATCCGGGCTGAGAGGATTTCTTCTGCCAGCGAATCTTCAAGCAGACGCATGATCGCTCGACGAAGAGGACGTGCCCCATAGCTGGGGTTATAGCCTTCTTCTACCAGGCGATCCTTAAATCGCTCAGTACATTCCAGCGTGATTCCTTGCTCAGTCAAACGTTTGAAGACATCGTTTAACATAATGTCGGCGATGCGCTTCACCTCTTCCTTCACCAACTGACGGAAGACGATGATCTCATCCAAACGGTTGAGAAACTCAGGACGGAAGTAGTTCTTCAATTCTTCGTTGACGAGCGATCGAATCCGGTTGTACTGGTTGTCTGCCTCGCTCTCCGAAGCGATATCGAAGCCCAGACCACCGCCACCCTTCTCAATGACCTTAGATCCAATGTTGGAGGTCATGATCAGCAGCGTGTTCTTAAAGTCCACTGTGCGACCCTTGGCATCGGTCAGGCGACCATCTTCCAGGATTTGCAGCAGCATGTTAAACACGTCGGGGTGCGCTTTCTCGATTTCGTCAAACAGTACAACGGTGTAAGGCCGACGACGAACGGCTTCGGTCAACTGACCGCCTTCGTTGTAGCCCACATAGCCAGGTGGCGACCCGATCAGCTTAGAAACGGTGTGCCGCTCCATAAACTCAGACATGTCCAGACGAATCATCGAGTCTTCAGACCCAAAGAAGTAAGTTGCTAAAGCCTTCGTAAGCTCTGTTTTACCTACCCCCGTCGGCCCAGAGAAGATGAAGCTGGCGATCGGTCGATTGGGATTCTTCAAGCCCACCCGCGCCCGACGGATTGCACGAGAAACAGCTCTCACTGCTTCGTCTTGACCAATCAGACGAGTATGCAGCGTATCTTCCATGTGCAGCAGTTTCTCAGACTCGGATTCGGTGAGTTTATTCACCGGAACGCCTGTCCAGGAAGCCACAATTTGAGCGATATCGTCTTCGCCCACCACAGGAGAGGCAGCCGAATCAGAATCGGCAGATTCAGCCTTCTTAGTTTGAGCGATCGCCCGGATTTCAGCTTTGATTTCCATTTCGCGATCGCGTAGTTCGCCAGCCCGATCAAAGTTTTGTGACCGTACCGCATCATCTTTGTCTTTGAGAACTTGGCGCAGTTCCCGATCCAGTTCCTTCGCAGCAGGAGGTAACTGAGAGTTAATCAGCCGGACACGGGAACCTGCTTCGTCTACTAAGTCAATCGCCTTGTCTGGCAGAAAGCGATCGGAGATGTAGCGGTCTGAAAGTTTGGCAGCCGCTTCCAGCGCTTCGTCCGAGATTCTCAGTTTGTGGTGCTGCTCATACCGTTCTCGCAGTCCACGTAAGATCTCGATCGTTTCGTCTACGGTAGGCTCTCCCACCATGACGGGCTGGAATCGTCGCTCTAGGGCAGCATCTCGCTCAATGTGTTTACGGTATTCATCCAGCGTGGTCGCACCTATACACTGCAATTCACCCCGCGCCAAGGCTGGCTTGAGAATGTTGGCAGCATCGATCGCCCCTTCTGCGGCCCCTGCACCAATCAAAGTGTGAACTTCGTCGATAACCAAGATGACGTTTCCGGCGGAGCGGATTTCGTCCATGATCTTCTTCAGCCGTTCTTCAAACTCACCCCGATATTTAGTGCCTGCAACCAGGAGTCCAATATCTAATGTGACGACGCGCTTGTCTTCCAGGATGTCTGGAATGTCGTCGTTGGCGATGCGTTGAGCAAGTCCTTCGGCGATCGCGGTTTTACCAACCCCAGGTTCACCAATCAAGACAGGGTTGTTTTTCGTCCGGCGACCGAGGATTTGAATCACCCGTTCGATTTCTTTCTGCCGACCCACGACAGGATCAAGCTTGCCATCGGCAGCCATCTGAGTCAGGTTTGCGCCAAACTCATCCAGCGTGGGTGTCTTGGTACGGCCTTGACCACCACCAGGAGACACTTCGGCCGTTTCGCCGAGCATCCGAATCACTTGTGTCCGCACCTTAGAAAGGTCAACTCCCAGGTTTTCGAGTACCCTGGCCGCGACACCCTCACCTTCCCGGATCAGACCCAGGAGCAGATGTTCGGTGCCGATGTAGTTGTGCCCTAGTTGGCGAGCTTCTTCAAGTGACAGTTCTAGTACCCGCTTGGCTCTCGGTGTAAATGGGATTTCCACCGCAACGAAACCAGAACCCCGACCGATGATTTTCTCAACTTCAATCCGAGCGTCTTTGAGATTGACACCCATAGATTTCAGTACTTTGGCGGCGACGCCGGTCCCTTCTCCAATCAGACCCAGTAGGATCTGCTCTGTACCCACGAAGTTGTGACCCAGGCGGCGAGCTTCCTCCTGGGCTAGCATGATCACCTTAATGGCTTTTTCTGTGAAGCGTTCAAACATGGCGTATTTCCACTCACCTGCTGCGTTGCCGGTAAAACAGATTCTAACATAGCCGAAATCTCCGGTCGCTGGGTTTGAGCAACAGGTTAAGGTGACGATAACCGAACGCTATGATTCGCTTTCGTCAAAGGGTGAATTTTACCGCCAAGGGCAGATTGTCAACGAAGTCTTAAGAATCTGTCAAGAAAGATTTTTTTCTTGTAATAGTATCTAAATTGACCGTTATTGCCCAATTTGATCGCGTTAAACGATCGCTCACTTCAGTTGCCCATTTGCTCAACAAGTCAGAAAACTCAAGGGTTTGCAGTCCGCCCCGCCACAAAATCAACGCATCCTCACCAGTATCTTCGTAGTAACCTTTGCGTCGTCCGGCTACTTTGAAACCGAATTTTTGATAAAGGTCAATAGCTGATTGATTAGAAATTCTGACCTCCAGGGTTGATCGTTCCAATCCACGCTGATAAGCAGACTCTAGGAGGGCGAGCAGGAGGGTTTGACCTAAGCCTTGATGACGGTAATCGGGATGGACAGCGACGATCGTAATGTGCGCCTCGTCTAGGATCGCCCATAAACATCCGTACCCAATCAGTTTTTTGTCGGAGACCAGTGCGATGAGGTCGCTGTTTGGGCTGTCTAGTTCGCGCTGATAGCCTGCAATCGTCCAAAGTCCGCTAAAGCAAAGCTGGTCTAGCTCAAGTACGGCGGGCAACAGGGATTCGTCAATCAATTGTAGAGTAACGCAAGTCACAGACGATCGGATGCAGAGGTCGATTCTGATTGTACCGAAGCTTTTTTTGCCCTGTGGGGGGAGAGTGAAGTTAGACACACAAGCTCTGGCTGTAGAATAGACTAACTAAGTGTTACTACTGGCGAGGAATATGAGATTTGTGAACGGTCGATCGCAGATAGTCTTGCTGGCAGCTTTGATGGCGTTTCCTCTACATCCTGCGATCGGCGCTCCGCAAAACGTCAAGGAAACGGTGAGGAGAGTTGAGCTTCCCAAGATTCAAACCAACTGCAAAACAGAATTTCAGCCGCGTGAGCCAATCTTGCTCTATGGTTTTGGAAATGGAAGCAGTTCAGACAATGGGGGAAGGATTGACTTTAAGCAAGAACAGCAAATCAAAGAGCGCATTTGGAAGTTAATTTATTCCAAGCAATGGGATGAAGCGCTTGTAGAGATTCAGAAGCAGCCTAGACGGATTCAGCTAGAGATGTTTCCTCAACTGTTGAGTGGGCTGGTTTGGGCTGACGAGGGCGATCGCGCTTCTCGTCTGGTGATTGCCCAATTTCCTCGACAGACGTATGAACGCGCACAAGGAGTCGGAACGATCGCCAAGGCATTGATTAGGCGGGATCAGTTGCCAAAAGCGATCGCAGTGTTAAAAACAGTTCCTCAAGACTCAAAGTATTTAGATGAAACGACGACTCCAGTGGCGATTGCGCTGGTGAAAACCAATCAGCTAGAAAAACTTAGAGAGGTGACGGCGCTTTTTCCGAGCCGGGATGCTCAAGCAAAAATCTGGCTGGCGATCGCCGATCGGATTTCCTTTGAGCCACTGTTGTCCAAGCAGATTGCGGCGATGATTGAGGATCGAAAGCTGCGATCGCAGACCCTACGAAAAATTGCGATGAAATGGCTTTATGCTTCTGGACAAGAAGCGCTCAAAGGATGGGTTGTGGCAAATGAGATTGAGGATTGCGTGATTCGGTCTAAATTTTTCTTAGAAATCGCCGATCGCATAACTGACTCGCCATCCAAGGATCACAGCCGAGAAAAAAGTGAAACGTTAACCCAAATTGAAGCTTTGCTAAATGGAATCGACGAATCGAAGCTCGGCGATCGTAGAGCATTGGCGCAGCTTCGATTGTCACTGGCGCAGTTTAATTTTCGGGCTGGGCGCACGACTCAAGCGACAAAATTACTCCAGCAGGTGACGGAGGATCAAAAGCGGTTTCAGTTCTATGCTGATCGGGCTGAAATTTTGCTGGAGATTGCCCAACAGTACGAGAAGTTTCAGAAGGTGCCGAGTGCTGTCCAAACTCTGGATCTTGCTGTAGTCGCCGTCCAGACTGCTTTTAGCAAAAAAGAAAACTCGGTTGAGGGATTGCCTTCTTCAAGCACATTGCCAATTGTAGAATGGCGCGATCGGACGCTCAGTGAAATCGCAATGAGGTATCGATCGCTCAAACAACCCCAAAAAGCGGCCGCGATTGATCGAATGTTTCCCAAGGCTCGGTTTCCTCTTCCTATGATGCAACTACCGCAAATCTTTACAGTACCAGCCGCGAAACCTCCCTCTAGTCGCTAGTGCTGGAGACGATCGCCGCTCAAAATTTGCCTCAAATGCATAGCCCTCAATTGTAAACTGGTTAGAGATAGCAGAAAAGCTTACTAAACTCTTGCCAGCATTGAGGAATTCCGCATGGTCTCGACCCCTCTCGTGGTGACGGCTTCTGGTTGCCAATACTTACCAGATTCCGACCCCGATCGCTCCCCCAATCAATTTTTGCTGCCGCTAACAGCAACCGTCAACGATCGCGACCACCTCGAAATCGGCGGTTGTGACTTGACGGCGTTGGTCAAACAGTTTGGCTCTCCCCTATATGTGCTGGACGAGGAAACGCTGAGAACGGCCTGTCGTCAATATCGAGATGGATTCAAGAAATACTATCCGGGTGAGTCGCAGGTTCTCTATGCCTCCAAAGCCTGGAACTGTCTGGCGGTCTGCGCGATCGTCGCCAGTGAGGACTTAGGCATCGATATCGTTTCGGGTGGCGAACTCTACACTGCACTCAAGGCCGGCGTTGATCCCCAAAAGCTTTATCTCCACGGCAACAATAAATCTTTGGATGAGTTGAAGCTGGCGATCGACTCAGGCTGCACTTTGATGATCGACAATTGGCTAGAGCTGCAAACGCTGGCTGACTTGGTGAAAGGGAAAAATCCCGTTCGGATTATGCTGCGCTTGACACCGGGCATCGAGTGCCACACTCACGAATACATTCGCACCGGACACCTCGACAGCAAGTTTGGGTTTGATCCCAACCATGTAGACGAAATCTTTCAATTTGTCAGTCAGCAATCCGAGTTGGAATTTGTCGGGCTACATGCTCACATTGGCTCCCAAATTTTTGAACTGCAACCTCACCAGGATTTGGGATCAGTCATGGTGCAGTGGTTGAGTAAGGCGGCTAACTATAACCTGAAGATTCAAGAACTCAACATCGGCGGCGGGTTGGGCATTCGTTATACAGAATCAGACGATCCTCCCAGCATTGACGAGTGGGTAAAAGTTGTCTGTAATTCCGTAGTGGCAGCTTGTCAAAGTGAAAATATTCCTCTGCCAAAACTATTGTCGGAACCCGGTCGATCGCTGATTGGCTCTGCCTGCGTGACCGTCTACACCGTCGGGGGACAAAAAACGGTTCCGGGCATTCGTACCTACATCAGTGTGGATGGCGGCATGTCGGATAATCCTCGCCCCATCACTTACCAGTCGGTTTACAGAGCCTTAATCGCCAATCGCATGTCTGCGCCGATCGCCACTCAAGTCACGATCGCCGGAAAGCACTGTGAATCGGGCGACATTCTGATCAAAGAGGCTGCACTGCCAGAAACGCAATCAGGTGACCTGCTGGTTGTCATGTCAACAGGAGCCTACAATTACAGCATGTCCTCTAACTACAATCGTCTACCCCGCCCGGCGGCGGTTTTGGTCAATGCAGGTGAAGCTAACATCATCTTGCAGCGCGAAACCTATGAAGATTTGATTCGGCACGATCGATTACCCGAACGGCTGAAATAAGACGGAATAGAGGATCAGGGCAGAGGTAAAAAGGTGTTTGGTCAGATTACGCTAGAGGCAACCTAGACGTTTTCTCGATCGCATGACTTCTTCATTCCTCCTCGCAAAAGCGGGGCAACGCCCTCCCTCGTCCCTCCTCGCGAAGCGGAACGAAGTTCTCCCTCACCCCTGACTGGAATACAGTCCTTGTTGACTTTTATACTTTCAAATCTCAGGTTTTTGATTGACATTGGGTTAGTGTTGGCGCTTACGTATGTGATGTTAGTCATCATTGGTGAGCGTCGAACCCTTTGGATGGTCAGAGGTTTTATCGTTTTGATGTTGGCAGCCGCGATTAGTCGCAGACTCGACCTGACGCTGCTCAGTTTTGTGCTGAATAATTTGGTGATCGGGGCGGCGGTTGCGATGGCTTTTATTCTTCAATCAGAGTTTAGACGCTTTTTAGAACAGCTTGGACGAGGAGAGATCCTTCAACTGTTCCAACCATCGCGTGGCAGCTTACCTAGAACTGATAGCGTCAGCGATGAGATTGTCGATGCCGTTAAAGAATTATCTCAGAATCGGACGGGGGCGCTGTTAATTTTGGAGACTTCTAGCCCGATCGATGAGCGAGATTTCTCCGTCCCTGGGGTCAAGATCAACGCGGAAGTGTCTAAAGAACTGCTGCAAACCATCTTTCAAACGACGACGCTGCTGCACGATGGGGCGGTGCTGATTCGAGGGTCGCGCATTCTGGCCGCAGGCGTGATTTTGCCCCTTTCAGAGCGGACGGCTTCTCGACAATTGGGGACGCGACATCGAGCCGCAATGGGAATTACCGAACGAGTCGAAAATTGCATCTGTGTTGTTGTATCTGAAGAAACCGGATCAATTTCCTTAGCCGAGCGGGGCACACTAAACCGTCCTTTAACCAGCAGCAAACTCAAAGAACTGTTGGAAGCGCGATTTTCTCAATCCGGCGATCGCGAAGCCGTTGCCCCCGATTTCCGCACCCTGGGCCGCCAAATTGCTACCAAAGTTTTCGCCCTGTTTTCAAAAATTAGCGGCACCCAAAAAATCAGTGGCCGGCCCAAAGATGAAAAAAAAGCAGAATGAAGGGACTGATCTTATGGCATCTTTGCAAGAGATTTATCTTTATTTCGTCTCAGAATCGTTACTCTAGAGTCGAATCCTGCTCGACACCTACAACCCTTTTCCACCTCAAGCATCGGCTTCCCCCAGAAAACAATGACTGCCAAGCAAACGATCCTTCAAGAACTCCCGGCTGACCTCGATCGCGCTCGCCTTCCCAAACATGTTGCTGTCATTATGGATGGCAACGGCCGCTGGGCAAAAAGTCAGGGTCTCCCGCGAATTATGGGTCATCGGCGAGGGGTGGATGCGCTCAAAGATCTGTTGAGGTGCTGTCGAGATTGGGGCGTTCAAGCGCTAACAGCTTATGCCTTTTCGACCGAAAATTGGGGCCGGCCGCTCGAAGAAGTGGAGTTTTTGATGACGCTGTTTGAGCGAGTCTTACGGCAAGAACTGCGCGAAATGATGCAGGAAAATGTGCGGATCAAATTCGTGGGTAATCTGGATGCTCTGCCCCCAACGCTACAAAATGAGATCGAGCGATCGATGCTAGAAACCCAGGACAATCAAGGAATTCGCTTTACAGTTGCCACCAATTACGGCGGACGACAAGAGATTCTCAAAGCCTGCCGAGCGATCGCTACTCAGGTACAACAGGGTCATTTGCAGCCCGACGAGATCGACGAAAGTTTGTTTGAGCGACACCTTTATACTGCGGGAACCTGTGATCCTGACCTGCTAATTCGCACGAGTGGAGAAATGCGGATTAGTAACTTTCTGCTGTGGCAGATGGCCTATGCCGAGATCTACGTGACGAAAACCTTGTGGCCTGACTTTAATCGCCACGAATTTCATCAAGCTCTGGTGTCTTATCAGGAGCGCGATCGCAGGTTTGGCAGAGTTTTAGAAAAATAGAAGACAGTCACGGGCCAGCAAAAATAGCGTCTTCGATATCCTGACGACTCAGCGAGTATTTAAAGGCTCTTTGCACATCGGGCCGATCATCTAATAAGTAGCGAACTGCCAGTTGCTCAACTTCTAGACAGATTTCGGCTCGCCACTGGGGAGTCTCGATCAGCCAGCAGTGCAAATCTTCAGAATCTTGCTGACCGCCTTTTTTGGCAAGCCAGAATTCAATCTGGGGAAGAGGATGGTTATATAAGGGAGTGTCAGCCGAAGGAAGAGTCATGCGGGTTTGGGTTGAGATTCGATCAAGGGACATTGGACGTTATTGGGATTTCGGGCGTTTCAGGAGAAGTTAATTTCTCCATCGGCTGTGGAAGTTGTGGAATCTCTTGGACGATCGCTTCTTGAGTCGTCAGCGGCTGGAAAGCAGACTCTCCTCTCGTGAAGCCGATCGTAATGGCCAAAATTAAACATCCCACAAAAGTGATGCCCAAAATAAACAGGGCAAAAATCTCTCCGGGCGAGAGCGGTCGATCAGTTGCGTCAATGTAAGCAGAATCGGTGTAGCGCGGCTGGGGCCGACTCAAACTAGGAAGCGGCTGTACCACAACGACACGAGAGTACCCAATCTTGAGATCATAAGCACTTCGGCGATCGGGATTACAAAGCGTCGCGTAGGCTTCGTTGAGTTGCTGAAATTTTTGAGTGGCGATCGCAGGCGGCAACTGAGTCGTGTCTGGGTGATACAGCTTACTCATTTCCCGGTAAGTCTGTCTGATTTCTTGCACCGACGCTGAGGGATGCAGCCCCAACAGGGTGTAATGATTAGAACTCGCGACCTTCTGGTAAGGCCCCTTCTGCCCGTCGCCATCTGGAGTTGCAGTCACCGCAATTTCACCCTTATCCGGTTCTCACCCCTCATTGTAACCAGGTTAAGGAAAGCGCAACTATCGCTATCTTATTTGAGTTGTGAGGATTCGGTTGTTCGCTACTTCAAGCTTCGGCAACGTCGAAAGCGCGATCGACTTTCCCAACTCAAATCATTGATTACTCCAAAGCTTAACCTGACCCCAACCTTGAAATTACCTAACCTTGAAGTCGAGGTTCTAAGGTGAGAAATAGGATCTGATATCCCCTTGAACCTCACATGATCCAATCTTTTAGTTCCGAAGTTCTCAACCATCCTGATCTGCGCCAAGTTTTAGAGCAGCGCTATCAAGGACGCAATTTGCAGCCATTTCGCAGTGGGCAATCAATCCAGATGTCGCCTCACGAAATTTGGGTCGTCTGTCGAGGTGTAGTGCTCCTGAGTACGCTTTATCCTTCTGGGGACGAGGCGCTACTGGGACTAGCCAACTCCTCTATGCCCTTTGGGCTGCCTCTGACCTACATTCAGCCTTATCAAGCGATCGCCCTCACCGATGTAGACTTGATGGCTGTCAGCCTGTCAGAAATCGAGCAATCGCCTGTTCTAGCCCAGGAAATCTGTCGCCATATGAGTCGTCGCCTTCAGCAAGCAGAAGCCTTTCTGGCATTGGCCGGATGCCGCCGAGTCGAAGATCGATTGCGTCAGCTTCTCTTGCTGCTACAACATGAAGTTGGGCAACCCGTCAAGGCAGGAGTTCGCATTAACGTAAGGCTGACACATCAACACCTGGCCAATGCGATCGGCACCACTCGCGTCACGATTACCCGCCTCCTCGGTCAGCTTCGAGAAGAAGGATGGTTGACGATCGATGCGACCCGCCACATCGTTTTGCCGTTTGGGACTACTTAAAGGCAATATTTTCACTGAGGGTGGGCTGCATGATCACAGCTTCGATCGGCACCACCCCTTTGTCTTCGCTGTGGATACAACGGGCGGCCCGATTAGAGAGATCCAATACTCGGTTGTCAAAGTAGGGCCCGCGATCGTTAACCCGCACGACGACACTTTTGCCGTTTGCCAGATTGGTCACCCTTAAATAGGTGCCGAAGGGCAAGGAAGGGTGAGCAGCGGTCAATTCATTTTGGTCAAAAATCTCCCCGGTTGCCGTCTCTCGTCCATGAAAGTAAGGGCCGTACCAGGACGCTAACCCACTGATACTGTCTCCGGTGTCTCGCAAGCTGTGCATAGTCACCTGAGCGTCTGCCAGCGAAAGCGACGACTGACTCAGAGCAACGCGCAAATTGTTGACCCATTCGATCGCCACCATCTCAGCCGGACGCTCAAACTGAGCCGCCAGATCATCGTCGATGACAAATACGACGCGATCGCCCCACTTTCCGGCGGGATGGTTGCGCTCAATGCTGGGTCTTAACTGGGAAGCATCAAGTCCAGGCTCTTTGAGCAGATCTTCCAGTTTCTGAGCGATCGCTTCTGCCTCAGTCTGATGGGGAATCTCTGCCACGAGGCATCCTTTGACCCAAATTTGAAATCCTGTGGTCTGCCCTGAGAAGCTTTCGGGTTGGGTGGGACATCGCCAAAAGCCAGTGCGGACTTGTTTCAAACTTTCGCTCTGCTGCGACCCTGCTTGAAGCACGACTACAGAACTGGACTCCGCAGCTAAAGTCGGCACCCCCGCAAAGAAGTTTTGCACCACTTCGGCCAGGTAGTTAAACGGATTGTCCGTAACAACTTCTGAGGAGACTGTCCAAGCGATCGGCTGCAAGGCTGATTCTGGGCTTTCTGAATGCGTCTCTGGAGAAGCTGACTTGGGACTTAAAAAAGATTCGATCGCTCCTAACAAAACTGCGTTGGGTGAGGCGGGCTGTTCTGTGGATTGTGCTGGATGAAAACTTTGACTCAGCTTTAAGTTAAGCGGTACAAGGTTGAAAAGATAGGAACTGCGAACTGAGTTGATTGCGCTTTTTAGGGAGGTTTTTGAAATGTCAGACGCATTGCTCGACCCCTTGCGGGTATCTCGAAGAGGCTGCGGTATCTGGTTGGAGAAGATCTGCGCCAGGTGTTTAGGCGCTTCGATCAGCTTTTCCCCAATCTCTGGAAAGCAGCCAAACCATGATGCTACCCATACAAAACCAAGGATTGACATGTGTGTCTAGAATAAATTGTAGTAGACGATACTTTTTCACCAACAAACAGTATAAAGTTAATGTGAAGTAAAAATCTCTATCTGAGGGAAGTAATTTTATTTATCGAAAAGTGATTGATCCCCGTGGGTCAGTTCTAAATTTTGACATCAGACTTTTAAGCGAGTGCTGAGTTAATTTTGTTAGTTGTCTGGAAGGTCTAGAAAAGCCTCAGACGTACTCAGTGGATGTGTTAGAGAAAACTGACTTCGTTAAGATTCTGATAAAGAATAAGCTGAAATATCCTGTATCTACGATCGATTCGCTGCTTCTCAAACGTCTTTTCAAACAATTTCAAACTGAGCGCAGATAAATATCTTTAGTCGGTGACTCGCCGTTAGATTCCCTCTAGCTCTCCTCAAAAGTCCTCCCAGATCTCAGCCTGCGATCGCAGATGTTTTAAACAATCGAGATTTGACGATCCACGTAATGTCAGCCTGCGATCGACTGAATTTTGAGAAAAGGGTGAGTTTTGTAGAGTCTCACGCTAAAAGAGTGTTAGCTGCTATGAAAATCTTTTGACATCCAACCCTCACTCCTCAACACGTTATATGCTCTCCACATCTCCAACCCTTACGTTGTCTCCAGGTAGCCTGCGTCGTGTGCATCACTTTGCCATCAATGTGCGCGATATGCAGGTGTCTCGTCATTTTTACGGCGAAGTTTTAGGGCTACACGAGCTAACGGGTGCAGAAGTCCCCGAAACGCTAAAGGCTGAAGTTGCTTCTGGGAAGGTTGCCAATTTTAAGACTCCAGATGACATGATTCTCGATTTGTTTTGGGAGCCTGACTTGTCTGCGCCTCATCCTGACCCCCGACAGCAGTTTACTCGCGCCAATCATCTAGCGTTTGACATCGCTCCTGAAGCGTTCGATCGTGCCGTTGAGGTGTTGCATCACCATCAGATTCTCATCGATCATGGCCCGGTTAGCCGTCCGACGGGGCGCGGGATCTATTTTTATGACCCGGATGGGTTTTTGATTGAAATTCGGTGTGACAAGGTTTAGTGCGAGGTGACTCCTTGCGGGTAACTCAAATCGATCGCAGCCACCGTTCCGTAGGCAAAACATGGTCTGAGTGCTTTACTGTTAGGCTCTGCTCACTTGATCCAGTAATTCTCAGGATATGAAGATTCTGAGCAAAGTGATTAAGTGTTTATGCCGTCGTGAGGGAAATCACAAACCATCTCAATCAATTAGGACATCTTAAAAGAAGAACGCGATCGTACCTTTCTTGAGTAGGATTTTTGAAAGGGTGGTTACGCAGTTCGGTTGTTCCTGAAGTCGAGAATTTGTGATGTTAGAAAAACTACTCCAAGCGGCGGTAATCACCTTACTCCTGAGTCTTCTGGCGGCGGCAAGATCACCCAAAGCCAGTGAAGCGCCTAGTTTCTCATCGTTTCAGGCATTCTCACTGCCCTCATTGAGTTTGCACATGCAGACTTCTTCACCGCAACAGACGCTGACGCACTAATCGTTTTGGCTGGCTATGAGTCTTATTTTCCACATTACTTCTCAAGACCAATGGCAGCAAGCACAACAGCAAGGCTTTTATCGGTGTGATTCTCTAGAAACAGAGGGCTTTATTCACTGCTCCGAGCTTCAACAAGTTGTCTGGGTAGCTAACCGCTTTTACCGAGGCGAATTGTCGCTGGTGTTGCTTTGCATTGAGATTGACAAGGTGCAGTCAGAGATTAAGTATGAGCTTGTCGAGGAAGATAAGTGGTTTCCTCATTTGTATGGCGTGCTAAACCTGGATGCGATCGTCGAAGTCGTAAATTTTGTCCCCGGATCGGATGGGCTGTTTGAGTTGCCCGCTGGACTCCAAAGCTAGAACTTTTCAGCACTGAGCAGTTTATGGGCAAAAGTGTGTAGTTGCCAGATCTGCGGTAATCTGCTGCTTTGCCTGGTCTACAGGTGAATTGTTGTAAGCCAAAAGCGCTCGTTGGCGAGTTTCTGTGGCAGTTGAACCACCAAATTTCACCACTCGGCAGGTGGTTTTAGCGGCGGCGATCGCGCTTCCTTGATTTTGCCCAATGTACTGGTTGAGTGCTTGATTGACCTGAGTCGGATACTGGCCAGCCAACGTTTGAAAGTCGCTCACAAAGGCACTGTTGGCAGGCATTGAGACAGGCTGACCACACAGTTTAGAAAGATCTACAAGTCGATTTTCTCCTTGCATGTAGCATGGGTAGTCAACGTTTTGAGCTAAAGCAGGCGACATTGATAGAAGTAAGCAGTAGAACGCTGTCGTCAGACAAAGGGCAAGTTTCATAAAGGAAATCTCCTGAAACAAGATTGACCAAAACAGAATTTTAGAGGCGAATAACAAGACATCTTGATTCCTTCTCGATCTCATCGTAAGGGATCTCTTCTATTTAGCAGTTTTGTTAAAAAACATGAATTAAGACGTTGAGTTAGCGCTAATTTTTTGAGTTGTATGAGACAGTTCTTAACTTAAGGCTTACGGAAATAATAATTAACAAATTTTGAATGGATTTGTCGAGAAGATGATGATGAATCGATCGCTATTATGCGTCTGATTGTTGAATTCGCTCGAAGTAAGTTTTACAAGCCAAATCCAGAAGGGGCATCGTTGAGTCTGACGAAGTGCCTAACTTTTGCCGCAGTTTAGTAAAGCTAGACGAGGAGAATTCCATGAGATATCGTCGAACACTTTTTCTCTTTTTGATCAGCCTTTTAGTCAGCTTTTTAGCCTTTTTTATCTCAAATCTTTTAGTACATCCAGGTGCAGTAAATGCTACTTCTCCTTTACTGTCCCCTGCGCCTACTCAAGTGATCGGCTCTTATGATTATTTTGGGCGATCGCTGACTGCTCAAGAAGCCGCAGATCTCGTTCGTCAAAAAGGGCTTGATCCAAATAGCTCCACGTCCTACGCTCGAATTGGGGCTGTTAAAATCACGTCCCAACTAATTAGTAAAGGAGAGCAAATCTTTTTTGATCGCAAAATTGGCGATACCTTTGGATTACAGCGAGTTTTGGGGTTTGGACAGGGCATCACCCAAGTGTTTCCAGAGCTAACGGCGGCGATTCTCAAACAAGGCGGGCAGCCCACCAGCAATCTCAAAATTACGCTTCAGAAAAACATCACGCTAGGAAGTCAAACCTTTCTTAAAGGAACAACGGTGAGTACGGGGCTGGATATTCCGCGAGGGGGTGTCTTACCGATCGGTCTCAAAGTCAGCGGTGATGTGACCTGTGCCATTTGCCATGTTGCGCTTTCACCCAAAGGCGAGCAGCTTAAGGGCGTTCCCAATGGCGATTTGGGGGTGCCGCTGCTGATTGCGCTGGCTCCTAACTCGGCCGCAGGGTTTGCCCGCTTAAATTTCAACCCGCTGGATGCTAAATATCAGGGCAACGGCAAGACGATCCTCGACAGCACCGGAAAATTAGTGAAACTTCCCGACCCGCAAATCTTTGAACGAGCGTTTGATGATGCAGTGTTGGCGGTGCCTTACGGTCATTTTGAAAGTTCGCCCGACAGCATTGACAATACGACCCAAATTCCGGCGGTATTTACTTTTAAGTCTGGCCCTTATACAGCAGGTGGCGAGTTTGCGGTTGGCCCGTTTGGGGGGTTGAGTGCGATCAATAATGGCGTTCACTCGTCGGAGATTAATTTGTTGGCGGCGGCGCAGAGAAGTGCAGAAACGCTTGGGGTCGATCGAGAAGTTTATTTAGGGACAGTTCTGCAAAATGCGGCTGATCCAAAACTGAGATTGCCAGCAGGGCCGCCCGTCAAACCCTCGGAGTGGCTGCGTCAGGTGGCTCCCAATTTGTCTCAAGCAGAACTTGAAGATCAGGTGGCGGCTCCGGGAGTGGGCAGCTATCCCAATCTAAAGCTGTCGCTGTTTACCTACAATGGTCTGGTGTTTAGCCCCAATACGCTTAAGTTTGACATTGCCAGTGGTCGGTTTTTGTTTGCGGCAAATGCGATGTCCGCTTGGCAAAATAGTTTGGTGCCGCCACCCAATCAGACGCTACAAAATCAGCAAGCGTTGCAGAGCGGGTCTGTCGAACGGGGTGCCCAAATTTTTGAACAAGCGCAGTGTGTCACCTGCCATCGATCGCCCTTCTTTACAGATAATCTGATTCACCCGATCGCTGAGATTAAATCAAATCCGGCTCGTGCTGAATCGCGTCTGGCTCAAAATGCGCTGCTGGTTCCGCCCAAAATTTACAGCTTGAATACGCCAGTTCCCATTCCTGCCAATGCTGAAGTGATCGACGTGCCGACGGCGGGCATTTCTGACAGCCCAACGACACTGCCCAAGGGATTGTTGCCAGACGGTGGCTACAAAACGCCTTCTTTGCGGGGATTGTATCTGACGGCACCTTACCTGCACGATGGCGGCGTGGCGGTTCGTAAGGGGGCGCTGCAAGTGGGAGCAGACGGCAGTTTTAGTATCGTTGACCCTAGCGGATTGGGACTTTCGGGCACGCTCAGTCAGGCGATTCCAGCAGATCCGGCAGATAGTTTGCGGGCGTTGCTCGATCGGTCTCTCCGAACTCAAGTGATTGCGGTAAATCGGCTAAATCCTGCCCTGCAACTGAGCAATCTAGACGGCACAGGTCACGAATTTTATGTAGATGCTACGACTGGTTTTTCGCCTTCTCAGCAGAATGATTTGGTCAATTTCTTGCTGGCACTAGACGACAATCCGGGAAGTTTCTGAGGAATGGATTGGGAAATAGGGCTTTGATGAAGTTGTGAATTTGATGGGGCGATCGCCCAAGCTGTTGAAGTGTAAGCGACCGCCGCTCATAATTTACTAACGTTTGCTAACAAACTGAAATCTTCCTGCTTCAACTC